>JADFUQ010000104.1 GCA_015222065.1 Bacteroidota bacterium | reverse complement strand
TGATATGCGGTGATGTTGGATTTGGCAAGACAGAAATTGCTATCCGTGCTGCTTTTAAGGCAGTGGCTGACAGTAAGCAGGTTGCTATCCTCGTTCCAACCACTATTCTGGCCCTCCAGCATTACCAGACATTCACCGACAGACTTAAAGATTTCCCATGCACTATCGAGTACCTTACGCGTCTTAAAAAGCCATCTGAGCAAAAACGTATCATCAGCGAACTGCCTGAAGGAAAACCTGATATTATTATCGGTACACATAAGCTGGTAGGCAAAAACATACTATTCAAAGATCTCGGATTATTGATAATTGATGAAGAGCAAAAATTCGGTGTGGCAATTAAGGAAAAACTGAAAAAACTCAAAGCAAATGTAGATACACTCACCCTGACAGCAACACCCATCCCGCGAACGTTACAATTCTCCCTGATGGGAGCACGTGACCTCTCCATCATCAACACAGCACCGCCAAACAGGCATCCCATTATCACCGAACTGCATGGCTTCAATGAAGAGATAATTAAAGAGGGGATCAATTACGAAGTTAGCCGGAACGGACAGGTATTTTTTATCCATAACCGTATAGATAATATACGAAAGATCGAAGCTATGATCAACCGTATTTGTCCCAAAGTTAAAACCGCGATTGTTCACGGACAAATGGAAGGAAGGCAACTGGAAAACGTCATGCTTGATTTTATCCATGGAGATTACGATGTTTTAATAGCAACGACCATCATTGAGTCTGGTCTGGATATACCAAACACCAATACAATATTTATTAATAATGCAAATAACTTCGGGTTAAGCGACCTGCATCAGTTGCGCGGACGGGTTGGACGCTCGAATAAGAAAGCATTTTGTTACCTGCTTGCCCCTCCCCTCTCAGTTGTTACTCCTGAAGCACGCCGGCGATTAAAAGCAATTGAAGAATTCTCGGAGTTGGGCAGCGGTTTTAATATTGCCATGCAGGACCTGGATATCCGCGGAGCGGGAAATCTGCTGGGAGCCGAACAGAGTGGTTTTATTGCCGATATCGGGTTTGAAACATATCACCGGATACTGGATGAAGCGGTGAATGAATTGAAAGAAACCGATTTTAAAAACCTGTTTGAAGAAGAAAAGAAGCAGGAAAGCGGAAAAGTTACAGAAACAAAAAAGAAAAAATTCGTTAAAGACTGCCACATAGATACCGACCTGGAGATCATGTATCCTGATGATTATATCCCGAACATTGCAGAGAGGATCAGGTTATACCGTGAATTGAATAATATTAGTACTGAACAGAATCTGGAGCAGTTTGAAAGCAGACTGATGGACAGGTTTGGCCCACTGCCTGAACCTGCTGTTGAACTGCTAAACATTGTAAGACTAAGATGGCTGGCTGAAGAACTTGGTTTTGAAAAGATATTCCTTCAGAATAAAAAGATGGTGATCCATTTTATCTCCGATCCGGAATCCCAGTATTTCAAATCACCTCTATTTATGAATATCTTACAATTTGTCCAGAATAACCCACTGCAGTTCATAATGAAAGAAAAGACTGATAAACTGACACTTACGATGCTACAGGTTAATAATATCCGTCAGGCAATAAGTCTGTTGGAGCAGATTAATAAATAAACCATTGTTTTAAAACCAGGTTTGAACGAAAAGGAAAAGATTTTAATCCACAGTGATGCTTTGTCCCGAAGAACGCAGTTTTAAACGGATTTTAAATAGTGAAAAAGGATTTTGCGAACGAAGTGAAGCAATCTTTCATGGTTTTTCGTAAAGCTTATAACAGTCCATTTATTTGGCATTTCGGTTGTTTTAGGGAGATTGCTTCGTCACTTCGTTCCTCGCAAAATCTTTATACTTATTATGCTTAAAAAGAAACACATGACAACCTTGAACTTAGCAACCAGCAATGCCGAATATTCAGGAAAAGGATTTGAATTAAAAGGTACTAACAGTCAGATACTTTTTATTATTTTTGAAAAAGAATTAAAAAATGACATCTTTGTGGTCTCAAATCTGAATTTTGGGAATTTAATAAGTAGCTGAAAATTCAATGTTAAGAAAAGTACAATATCTGTTTTTCATAATTCTTTTTCTGCCGCACCTGGCAGCAGGTCAAGCTGATAACAATTCACCATATTCCCGTTTTGGAATTGGAGACATTGCACATCATAGTTTTGGAAAAAACAGGGCACTTGGCGGGATATCATTTGGATTGAGAGATCCGAATGCAATTGTAATAGCAAATCCTGCTTCACTGAGTGCCAGGGATACAATGTCATTCCTTTTCGAATTCGGGGTTATTGGTAAAAGTACCGAGCTTAGTTCAGGGAATCTGACCGATAGGTTTGATGATATAAATTTTAACCATTTGGCTATTGCTTTTCCAATAACCAAACGGTTAGGAACAAGTATAGGAATTATTCCATACAGTAATCAGAATTATAACATCATTAGTACCATAAGAGAGGGAGATATATTATATAATCCGGCTACCGGAGATTTGGATTGCAAATATATTGGCGAAGGTGGAATCAATCAGTTTTTCATTGGTAACGCACTAAAGTTAAATAAAAACCTCTCTGTTGGTTTCAATTTTTCATATCTTTTCGGTACATTAGAGCGTATAAGAACCCTGTCATTTGTTGACCGGTATGATTTTTATAACTCAAAATACAGTGACAAAACCATAATAGGTGATATAAAATTTGATTGGGGATTACAATACACAGCTAATTTAAAACACGATCTGGAATTAACCGTGGGAGCAATTTTTAGTAGTAATACAAAGCTATCAGCCAAACAAGAGGTATTGCAGGAGAACATTGTTTATTCGGTTGATCCCGGTATTTATACTGACACTGTCCAGAATTATACTGATGATAACGGGCATATTTTCCTTCCGGGCAAGATTGGTGCCGGTTTTACCCTCAAAAAGGGTGATAAGCTTATGATCGGTGCTGATTATTACTCTCAAAACTGGTCTGACGCAAGATTCTTTGGAAAATCCGATTCTCTTAAGAATGCTAATACTATCCGTGGCGGAATTGAATTTTTGCCAAATAGCCGTGATTTACGTAACTATTTGAATTCTATACATTATCGTATTGGCGGACATTACTCTAATACTTATCTTCAGCTAAGTGGAGAACAAATAACTGACTTTGGCATAAGTTTTGGATTAGGGTTACCGCTGAGAGGTTCAAAATCAATATTTAATATTGCTTTTGAACTGGGACAAAGAGGAACACTGGATAAAAATTTGATTAAAGAAAAATATGGTATATTAAGTTTTAGTTTAACTTTGTATGATTTTTGGTTTTTAAAACCAAAATTTGATTAAAAAACTTTATAAAATGAAAGCAACAACCACAAAATTTCTGTTAACCATTTTAATTGTAACAGGATCAATTTCTGCCTTCGGACAAAAGGGTGTTGAGGATGGATCAAAGTTTGGCAAAGGAGAAGACAGTATAAAATGTGTTAGAAATCTTTCACTATATGCTGAATATTATCGTCAAAAAAGTTACGATGATGCTTTACCTTACTGGCGAATAGTTTTTCATGAATGTCCAAAAGCTTATTTCAACCTGTATATTCATGGAAATAATATGTATAAATTGCTTGCTGAAAAAGCTGATAATGAAGAACAAAAATTTGCTTACCTGGACACCATGATGTTGATTTATGACCAAAGAATAAAATATTTCGGACAAGAAGGAAAAGTATTTGGACGAAAAGGGATTGACTGGTTGAAGATGAGAAAAAGTACTATAAAAGATATCAAAATAGGGTATGATTATATTAACCGATCTATTGATATGCAAAAGAACAAGTCTGAAAATGCAGCGCTTGCCATATTTATGACAGCTTCCGTAACTTTATTTAAAGCCGGTGAATTAACGCAGGATAATATAATTCAAAATTATGCAACAGCAAGCCAGATTGCGGATTATAAAATAAGTGTAAAACCAGAAAACGCTGATTGCCAGAGACTGAAGGAAAATCTTGATCAAATTTTCTCACAAAGTGGTGCTGCAACCTGTGAAGCGTTAATTAAACTTTTTCAGCCAAAATATGATCAGAACCCGAAGGATAAAGAACTTCTGATTAAAATTATTAGCTTTCTTGCCGGTACTAATTGTAAAGATTCTGATCTTTATTTCAATGCCACCACTTCATTTCATAAAATCGCCCCCAGCGCCAAATCAGCTTACTTTCTTGCTGAAATGAATGTTGACCGGGCTAATTATGAAAAGGCTTCTGTACTATATAAGCAAGCCATTGAACTTGAAACTGATTTAAAAGAAAAAGCAAGATACTATATGAAGCTTGGCGATCTAACTTATCATAAATTAGGCAGCAATTCTCTTGCCAGAACATTTGCAAGAAAAGCAGCTGAACTGGACCCGGAGTCAGGACATCCATACCTGCTTATTGGTGCAATATACGCTGATAGTGAACCATGTGGTAATGACGATATTGCTAAAAAAGCGCTCTACTGGATTGCTGTTGATCAATTCGTGAAAGCTAAGCAGGTTGATAATGAACTTGCTGAAATTGCGAACAAAAGTATAGTTGCATATTCACAACATTTCCCCGATACTGAAACCGTATTTTTTCATGGATTGAAAGAAGGCGATCGCTATACAGTGGGTTGCTGGATCAATGAAACAACTACTATCAGAACAAGATAAGAATCACATGGATTTTTGGGGTATTTTCCCGAAAAGATCTTTTATCATAAGCATTGTACTTGCCGTTGCAATGCTTATGTCATGTAAGAACAATATTGAAGTTATTAGTTCGCTTACCAATATTGATAACTTACCTTCACAAACTATTGTCAACCTTGAAACCATTTATACCGATTCGGCAAAAATACAACTGAGAGTAAAATCAAAGCTTGTAAAACAATATAACCTGGAAGAAGAGGATCCTTATCTGGAATTCCCTAAAGGGATGGAGGTTTTTTTCTATAATGAAAACGAGATAGTTGAATCACAGTTATCAGCCAAATACGCGATCTATCATGAAGCAGATGAACTCTGGGAAGCAAAGGACAGTGTAGTCGCTATTAATGCTAATGGCGAAATTTTGAATACTGAACAATTATTCTGGGATGAAAATAAAAAATTGATATATACTTCCAAATTTGTTTCAATTACTACAGCTAATGAAATTATTTATGGCGACGGTATGGAAGCAAATGAAAATTTCACTGATTGGAAAATAATGAAACCCCGGGGTACTTTTTATTTAGAAAATGAATAGGAAAAAGTTAAGAATTTTGGAATTAGTGTGGCTTACAGTTGCCATCCTATGTATAATAGCGGGTATCCATAGCACCAGCAACTCCGGCTTTTCTTCGGGTATGTTGTTTTTCTTAATGGCTTTAATCTCATTTGTTATGTATTTTTTCAGAAGAAATATGAGACGAAAAAGCAAAAACAACTAGTTTGTATAAATATTAGAAATCACGAAAAACAAGCACCAAAATACAAATAAATTACAATATTCAAAGTTCAAAAAAAGAAAATGGAAAATTGAAAAAACAATATATCGGTTAATTCTGTTTTGAATTTTTGTTATTTGTTAATTGTAGTTTATTTGTTATTTGTTATTTGTTATTTACAATTTGGTTCTTCAATTCAAAATTTGTTTGATCTAATGTCCAATATTGTTATCATTATCATATCTGTTCTGTTCTCTGCATTTTTCTCGGGAATGGAAATCGCGTATGTATCATCTAATAAACTCAAGATTGAATTGTACAGAAAAGAAGGTTCTTTTAATTCAAAAATTATCTCCTTCTTTTCCATGTATCCCGGGCAATATATCGTTACAATGCTTATCGGCAACAATATTGCCCTTGTGATTTACGGTATCTTTATGGCAATACTACTTGAACCGGTAATATATATACTAACTGAGCATGACTTAAATATCCTTATCCTGCAAATAATTATTTCCACTCTTATAATACTCCTTACTGCAGAGTTCCTTCCAAAAACTTTGTTCAGGATAAATCCAAATTCTTTTTTGAAGATTTTTGCTATACCGGTATTACTGTTTTTCATAATTTTCTACCCGGTCAGTAAATTAACCATATATATATCAAACTTCATCCTGGTAACTTTTTTCAAAGTAAAAACAGGTGAGAAACAGGAAAATATTGTTTTTGGCAAGGTGGATATTAATAACCTTATGCACGAGAAAATGTCGAAGCAAAAAATAAATAGAAATGATGCTCTTGATTTCAGGATCTTCCAGAATGCTCTTGATTTTTCTGGTGTAAAACTTCGTGAATGTATGGTTCCCAGAACAGAGATAATAGCTGTTAAAAACGACAGTGGAATTGAAAATCTTCAACAGAAATTCATTGAGACAGGTTTATCCAAAATACTCGTTTTCAAGGAATCAATTGATCAGATTATCGGGTATATCCATATGAAGGACCTTTTCAATAACCCCAATAATATTGAATCAAACATTATTGATGTATCAATTGTACCGGAAACAATGCCGGCCAACAAGCTACTTGAAATGTTACTTAAGGAAAAAAAGAACATCGCTGTGGTGGTTGATGAATTTGGAGGAACTTCAGGTATTGTGACAATTGAAGATATCCTGGAGGAAATATTTGGCGAAATTGAAGATGAACATGATACTTCAAAACTTACCGAACAAAAGGTAAATGAGCACGAATACATATTTTCAGGCCGTCTTGAAGTTGACTATCTTAACGAAAAATATAACCTCAATCTGCCCAAACATGATGAATATGAAACACTTGCCGGCTTAATACTACACTTCTACGAAAGTATTCCAAAACCTAAGGAACGTATCATAATTGAGTTACTTGAATTCAGAGTACTGGAAGTTAGTGAAACAAGGATAGAACTAGTAAATCTTAAGATAATACCCGATAAAAAAGAAAGGTGAAGTTTGTGAGGCAGTTAGTCAGTGTTGCTGTGTTGCAGTGGGAAGAGGGATGAAGAGAGGGAGCGAGGGAGCGACTGAGAGAAGAGGCGAAAAGGAGATGAGGAGATGAGGAGATGAGAAGATGAGAAGATGAGCAAGATATATAGAAAGACCTGCCAGAGTGCGCCGAAGGCGTTCC
>JADFUQ010000583.1 GCA_015222065.1 Bacteroidota bacterium | reverse complement strand
AGGCTAACCTTAAACCCCCACCTGCCATATTTTCCGTCTTCAAATCCGACGAATATACCTGCATCAGCAATAAAGTATACATCGGTAAGGCCATAACCCAGTTCGACATAATTTTTGAATTCAGGCTGATAGAGATAGCTACCATAAAGCGTTTCCCGCCACAGCTTTTCACTAAAAAAGGGAAGTAGTTTAATAAGCAAAAAGGGAGTGCTATATTTGATATGTGCTTCTGCAAACCATTCGGGAGTACTATATTGATAATATTCGAGCAACATAAATGCATTTTTTGGTCTGTCCAGGAGTAATGGAATTCCCTGTGTGTTAAAATGTTTAAAATCAGTAAAATGTAGATTTTTCTTAGTAATAAAAACACCTGCACCAAGATTCCAGTCAAGATTGGAGAATATTCCAAGATCTTTAGATTGAGAAATTTGGGCTTCGAAAAAATCAAAATCAGCCCGGTCATTGAAAACTCCCGTAATACCTTTTTGGTATTCAATACTGAATGTAGGATAATCTGAACTAACCATATTTTTTACACCATTTTTTATCCTGTAGTAATAACCTGGAGTGTATGACAGTCCTAATTGAATTACGAAACTTTCCTGATCATCAAGCGGATAGTTTGTCAAATGAATATTCTCCGGTCGATTATCTTCATAATCCCTGTCATCAACAAAAAAGAAGGAATAATCTGTAGAGTTTTCCAGATGCTTCCGTTCTGCGTATTTTATTGAAGTAGATAACCGAAGACCATTAGTAAGATCAATATTGTTGCCTGTTTTGAGGTACGATTCTTCGTACAATCGCAAGTAATTATATCTAAAGAACAGGGAAGATATGCTATTAAGAGATCTGTTTATTCCATATTTCGGGTTAAAATCCGAAGATATTTGACCAAGATCAAAGAAAAAACTGGCTCTTTTCAGCGGGGCATATGAGAAAGAATTATGGATATTCCACACAAAAGCCTCCCGGTTAAAAGCATATCCGATTTCCGGGTTTATACTCAATTCCCTGCCGGGACTAAAAACTTTCTTTAAACTGAATTCCTGTTTATATGCCCAGCCATCAATAGTGTTAAAACTCAGTTTATCCAGACCGATCAACCCGTCATACCGGAAAACCAAAGAGGAATCTTTTGAGAGAAATGTCTTCCCTGAAAACAGATTTCCTGCAAATTTGATGATCCTGTTTTTTTGTTTTTTCAACGTATCGGCACCTATTGTAGTGTCTGATTTTGCAAGCAAAACAGAATCCCTTACTTTGTAACCAATAAGTTCATTTTCAGTTAACGGGATTGGTCTGATTTTATTCCAGTATGTACTGTCATTTTTCTTTGCATCTTCTTCGATAGTATAGTTAGTTGTTTCTTTTATTTCAAGAGATTTATCTTCCGGCTTCTCTTTTTTTGTTTCCTTATCCATCAACCTTACAAGTTTAATCATATCCCTGTTCGACATATCATCCTTGTTAAGAATTTTTTCTATCTTTTCGGTGGTTTTTTTATCCTGTGTTGGTTCAGGTTTTTCGTTTACCAATGTTACCGGTTTTTTGATAGTTTTCTGCAGGGCGAGGGGAGGAGTAATATCCTGATTGATTTCAATATTAGAATACCTGACTGAACTGACGTAACTGACATTCGCTTTTATTCCAATAATGGAAGCTTTCACATTCATGTTATAACTAACCGGAAGCCAGGCATCATCTTTTACGGGAGTATAAAGCTGTTTTATTCTTATCGGACCAATAAATAAGTTTACTGTAAGGTCAGCACTGTGAATATTCCAGTAATCATCGACAATATAAAGATACCCGGTGAAAAGTTGTTGACTTTTTCTACGTGGTGTGACTTTAATTTTGTTAATAGCAAAATTGCCTTCGTACGAAACACCTTCGAATGTGAACCTGTAATGGGAAAAAGCATTTGGTGCCAGTGGTGAGATTGCCATATCAACAGTTGGCTGGTAAAAGCTACTTTTAACAAAACTCATAGCATCGACTTCATTATCTCCGGGGAATGAGGTGTTGGACGAAATAACACGCTGGTTATATTTATCCGGAGCATCGAAAATTATTTCATTAAGCGATTCTTCAACATAATTCCTCCCAATCTCAATTTCATTTTCATTTGCCTCTACCTTTATTGCTTTTTGTAATAACTTTGGTATTTTGAGAACAATGATTGAACCTTTCATATATACTTCAGCCGAATAATGTTTTATCTGGTTAAGGTAGTATGGCGCAAGCCCAATTGCTTTTCGCATTATTCCGTATGCAGGATCCTCACTGTCAGAATAGATACGGATTTCTTTAATTTTATAAGTATGTTTTGTAAGAATGAAATTGGTTTCAATAGTTGCATTGCTTATCTTAATTTGCCTGTTCTCTGGCTTATAACCAAGAGCACTTATTATTACGGAGTATTGTCCCTCAGGAATTTTCAGGTCAAAATCACCATCTTTATTTGCTGTTAATCCTTTGGTAAGTTCCTTAATATAAACTGTAGCAAATGGTATTGGCTGACCATTACTATCAGTGATTTTTCCTTTTATAGCCTGACCGTATAATGGTTGGATATTTACAAGAACAAATAGAAAGAGTAAAGTATAAAAAAAGCTTTTCACTAGTATATGTCAGGTTAAGTATTTGTATTTTAGTTAGTGTCTGTCCATAAAGGCAAACAAATTATTAATTATAGAACTAAATGGTAAATAACAAATAGCAAATAACAAATAACAAATAAATACCAAATATCAATTACCAAACCTGCCCGCTGTACCAAAGGCACTTTGGGTAGGCGGGTGACTGAAACTGTTTTGGTTTTTGAATTTTTGAATATTGTAATTTATTTGAAATTTGGTGCTTGTTTTTTGTGATTTTTACTATTTGTTTGTATTTATTTTATATACATCTTCGGGGTTAAGTTTAATGATTTTTCGGTCGTATGTCATTAGTCCGTTTGTCTCAGTTTCCACATCAGTGGTTTGAGTATAAACTGCGGCGCTTAGTCCCGGGTCATCTTTAAATTGCCAGACTGTTGTATAAAATTGTTCATATTTGTCCAGAAGTTCATCAAAGTTTTTCATATTCCTGTAACCCCATGCCTCTTCTGCCCATGTATGTTTTTCCACAGGAAGTCCGAGTCCTCCGAATTCACCCAGAACAATTGCACGGTCTTCTTCAGGTTCAGGAGTTCTCGGTTCGGGATAATGATGAATATCATGCACATCGCCAACTCCCCTGTCGGTCCAGCCACTGGCGCTGTTCACAAGGCGGGTAGGATCAAGATTCCTAATAAACCTGACGATCCCTTCTGTGTCAGATTGACCCCATCCCTCATTAAATGCAATCCACATGACAATGCTCGGATGATTGTATTTAGTAGCGATCATTTTTGAAAGCTCAAATTCAAACTGTTTTTTTGATTCTGAGGTTCGTTCAATATCCGGGTCATTCCGACCAATGTATTTATCACCACTTGGCATATCCTGCCATACCAGAAGTCCCGTTTTGTCGCACAGGTAATAAAACCTGCGTGGTTCAATTTTTACGTGCTTTCGGAGCATGTTGAAACCAAGTTTTTTTGTAATTACAAGATCATATTTCATTGCTTCCTCAGTAGGCGGAGTATAGATACCATCAGGCCAGAATCCCTGGTCGAGCGGACCGTTCTGGAAAACGAATTTGTTATTTAGAAATATCCGGGTCAGCCCTTTTTCATCTTTCTCAAGTGATATTTTCCGCATTCCGAAATATCCGGAAACGCGATCAGTTTCTTTGCCATTGGTTATCATAGTGATTTCCATGTCATATAAAAACGGATGGTCCGGTGACCATAATTCAGGGTCAGGAATATTAATCTCAACAGGCGATGCAGTCTTTCCTTCAGCAGAAGCTATCTCCCGGTTTGAATCGAAGACTTTGATCTGTAAAGCAGCCGGCTGGTTTTTATCAGAGGAATGAATATAGAATGTTACCTTTTCATTATCGATATCAGGTATTATCTTGTAGTTGTCAATATATTGAGAATCGACAGGTTCAAGCCAAACCGTTTGCCAGATACCTGTAACAGGTGTATACCAGATACCTCTGGGGTTTCTTACCTGTTTGCCACGGGGTTGGAACCCGGTATCAGTTGGATCCCAAACTGATAATACAAGGTTCTGTTTCCCCTTATCTTTCAGGAATGGTGTAATATCAAAATAAAACGGATCATATCCACCTTTATGTATTCCGGCTTTTTTGCCATTAATATAAACAATTGTTTCCCAGTCAACCGCCTCGAAATGTAGAATAACTTTCTGTTTCTCCGGCCATTCTTCCGGGATCCGGAAAGAGGTATAATACCAGAGTTTCTGATCGGGGCTTATGCGCTTTCTAACGCCTGAAAGTGCCGATTCAACAGGGTATGGGACAAGTATTTTACCATCCCAATCAGATGGTTCGGAATTCTCTTTTGGCAGGATAGCATAGTCCCACAAACCATTAAGATTTAACCAGTTTTCCCTGACCATTTGCGGTCTGGGGTATTGAGGCCATGGATTTTCAGGATCAATATCTGAAGCCCATTGAGTAAGTAGCGGGTTTTCAGCTATCTGCCATTTTGATTGAGGAGACTGGCAATCAATAAAGAAAAATCCTGCTATCAGATTCATAAGTAATATATATATTTTCATTTTTCAGAATATTGCATAGTTATTTTGGAATACTGGAATGTTGGGATACTGGGGAATCCAGCATCCCATAATTCCATTGCCTATTGTTCCATTATTACAATGTTATATGTTAAGTGTTATACGTTAAATGTTAATGTATGTACGGAACTCTTTGTTCTTTACACTGCCTCACTGCAATATAATTCCTTAAATCTTTTTCTTCCACTCTTCGACTTTTTCACTCTTCCTTTCTTCCCAATCTTCCACTATTCCATTCTTCCATCATTCCATCATTCCATTCTTCTACTCTTCCATCTGACACCTATTCAATTTCCGTATAAGGTTTTTAGTATAATGGCAGATATTAAATATTGTTGTGCCTAAAGTAGAAAAAATATTTGATAAGCTGCTCGTTGCAAAAAGGAAAGTTAGAACTATTCAGTGTATTAAGTTTGGAATGCCTAAAAAAGAAATGCCTAAAGTGCCTAAAAGAAGAAGTGTCAAAAGTGTCTAAATGAAGAAGTGCCTAAAATGGCTAATCTCATTATACTTTACATTTTTGTCGATAGCCAACTGCCAACTGCCGATTGCCGACTGCAGACTGATTAGTTACAATCCGTTAAATCCGCCTGCCCCGTAGCGAAGT
>JADFUQ010000011.1 GCA_015222065.1 Bacteroidota bacterium | reverse complement strand
TCATATGGCAAGCTTTTGCCAACTGCTTTTTGCCAACTGCTAACTATTCCTAATACGTCAATATTAAGTTGACACGACACTAGTCTGTTTAGTACCTTTCAATTCAAATTCTGTTAAAAGAGCTCTTTGAAGAAGTAATAGGTCATTATTCCGGAAGCTATTAGTTTAATCCCGGTGCCAAGTAAAAAACCAAACAAAGAACCGAGACCTGCCCTGAATGACTTGTTAAATTCTTTTCCACGTGTTACTTCAGCAATAATAGCACCTGCCAGAGGCCCAATAATAATACCTATGGGAGGAAAAAAGAAAATACCAACTACAAGTCCTAAAGTGGCACCCCACACTCCGGCTTTTGAACCTCCGAATTTTTTAGTGCCCCAAACAGGTACAATATAATCGATTATTGTTACTACCACAGCAATAGTTCCCATTAATAGCAGGAAATTTGATGTAAAATCCCTGAACCCGGTAAAGTTAAGGAACAATAGTCCGATAAAGCTTAGCGGCGGACCGGGTATTATCGGGAGGATGCATCCAAGAAGTCCGGCTATAATAAAAATAATCCCTATTGCTACGAGAATATAATCAACCATACTTGCTTATAATTTTGATTCATCAGGATAAGATATAGTAATATTGGAATACTGGAATACTGGAATACTGGAATACTGGAATATTGGAATACTGGAATACTGGAATATTGGAATACTGGAATATTGGAATACCGGCATAATGGAATATTGAAATAGGGATGAGGATTCATTATAATTTTTGTTTTAAAATATTAGTTTGCAAAGCTATGTTCTTATTTGGCCGACAGAGGCTTGAAAGAAGATAGAATATCCTTTTTTACAGAACAGGCTGTGCATGTATTGCAACAACCGGGATTGGCTTGATCTTGCTTATTGGGCAGGAACAAGCTTATGGTATGAAAAAGAGTATATGCTATTGATAACCCGATAATGAAATATGTTAATAATTCCTGTATCATGTTTAAAATTAGAAATTAGAAATTAAAAATTAAAAAGTTGCTTAACTCGTAACTCGTAACACGTAACTCTTTTGCTCTTCACACTGCATCACTGCAACACAATTTCTTCACTCTTCCCATTCTTCCATTATTATTCGCTCCCACAATCCTTCCCACAACCTGCTCATGAGGTTTTCGCAAACAAGTTTGCTCTCAAACGTTCCAACATTCCATTCTTCCTCTTAAATAAACAGGCTTCCAATCTGATAAACTATAAAAGAGAGTATCCACGCGAGACTTGTTGTATATGCAATAGTAAAAACTGCCCATTTCCAGCTACCTGATTCCTTCTTTATTGCTGCAATAACTGCAATACATGGAAAATATACCAGGATAAATATTAAGAATGCTAAAGCTACAAGAGGATTGAAAACAGGGTTCCCTTTTCTTTCGCCTTCACTATAGCGAATTTCTTTAATTCTTTGTGCCAGAGTTTCGGAAGCACCATCCGAATCAACTCCTGCCTGATAAAGGACTGCCATTGTACTAACGACAATTTCTTTTGCAGCAATCCCGGAGAGAAGACAGACCCCCATTCTCCAGTCAAATCCTAATGGTTTGATAACCGGTTCAATGAAATACCCGATTTGTCCGATATATGATTTTTCCTGATGTTCTGCTTGTTGCCCAAGTTGTAATGTTTTGATTTTACTGTTTTTTTGCAGTTCAAGTTTTTCTAAGACTCCTGTTTCAGTGTTGGAAATCAATGCTTTTTCCTTTTCAGCTTGCTTTATAGTTTCTTCAATCGTATTATCATAGTCAATTGAATAGGATACATTCCTTGGGTAGTATCCAAGTGCCCATATTATTATTGAAGCTACAAGTATCACTCCCCCCATTTTTCTTAAATATTGAAATCCTTTATTCCACATATGTTTGAGAGTGGATTTTATGGTTGGCATTCTGTATGGTGGAAGTTCCATTACGAAAGGCACTTCCTCGGTTCTGAAAAATATTTTTTTCAGGATAACTGCAACAATTCCAGCCAGGATAACTCCGGTAAAATACAACATAAACAGAATGATACCCGGATTTTCAGGAAAAAATGCACCAATAATGAGAATATAAATGGGAAGTCGTGCACTACAAGACATAAATGGGTTAATAAGAATAGTGAGCAGCCTGTTATTACGATTTTCGATTGAGCGTGTAGCCATTATAGCAGGTACATTGCATCCAAATCCCATGATAAGCGGAATAAATGATTTACCATGTAGTCCGATCTTATGCATTACTTTGTCCATAATAAAAGCAGCCCTTGCCATATAGCCTGTATCTTCCATAAGTGATATAAAGAAGAAAAGGATCAGGATATTAGGCAAGAAAACGATAACACTTCCGACACCGCTTACAATACCATCTGCCAGAAGGGCTTTTAATGGTCCGTCAGGCATAACTCCGTTCAACCAGCCGGAGAACCAGCTAATTATTATTTCCAGCCATTGCATTGGAAACTTTCCCAGCTCAAATGTGGAAAAGAACATAATGAACATAGCTATGAAAAAGATAGGAAATCCAAACAGTTTATGAGTCATGAAATCATCAATACGCTTTGTAACGTTTCTTTCAACTGTCCCGTTTTTGTACGTTTCTTTCAGTGCACCGGCAATAAACCCATACCTTGCATCCGTAATAAGTGTCTCTGTATCTTCTTTATATTGGTTTTCAAGACTGGATATTTCTCTTTTTGTAGTATCATTAATTTTTTTGTAGTTTGGCCATCTGGAAAGGGAGAAATGAACGGCCTTATCTTTTTCAAGTAGTTTAATTGCATAGAATCGTGAGGATACTTTATCTGTCAGTGTCTTATTTTCCCATATGATATCCTGCAATATTTTAAGAGAATCTTCGACTGGTTTTTCGTATTTAATATGTACATGTCTCAAATCAGGATCCCGGTCTTCATAAACATCAATTACTTTATCGAAGAGTTGTTTGATCCCGGATCCTTTTGAACTGGTTGTAGGTAAAATGGGGATACCTATCATTTTGCCGAGAGAATTGTAATCGAAGTGGTCGCCCCGTTTAATGTGTTCATCATACATGTTAAGTGCCATAACAACACGTATGTCCATATCTATCAGCTGAGTGGTAAGAAATAAATTCCTTTCAAGGTTAGATGCATCAACTACATTGATCACTACATCCGGCATCTTTCCGAAAATATGTTTCCTGACAAAGATCTCTTCAGGTGAATAAGCTGATAAAGAATAGGTTCCGGGAAGATCAATAAGTTCAAAAGTATAATCGCCCCGTTTGAAAGTAGCAATTTTTGAATCAATTGTAACTCCGCCATAATTTCCGACATGCTCGCGTGAGTGGGAGGCATGGTTGAACAGAGTTGTCTTTCCGCAGTTGGGGTTTCCGACAAGGGCTACATTTATATATTTCCCTTTTGCTCTGGCAGTACGTACAAAAGATTCTTCAGTTTCCGTTCCATTGAAATTTTTTATTCCATTTTTTTGTGCTTCTTCAATTGTAGCAATCTCGATAAGTTGTGCTTCGCTACGTCTCAGGGAAACCTCATATGACATAATGGAATATTCGATTGGATCTTTCAGGGGGGCATTCTTAATCACTTTTATTTTTTTCCCTTTAACGAATCCCATTTCCATTATTCTTTTCCTGAACGCACCCCGCCCTCTCACTTTTGTGATTATTCCTTCTTCATTATTTTTTAATTGTGATAATCTCATTTCAGGAACCGGGGGTGTTGCCTGCCGGTCAGTT
>JADFUQ010000582.1 GCA_015222065.1 Bacteroidota bacterium | reverse complement strand
ATACCGGAATGGTCCGGAAGCGATGGTCATATTTTTCTTACTGTATTATCCGGGAAAGGGAAAAGTATACGCGAAGTTGATCCGGAAACCCAAAGATGGAAAACCTGGGTAACCCCGGGATTCGATGATATAATGAATCTTGTTCCATTAGATGATTTTATCCTTTTTCATGCTACTTATTCCGGTATCGACAATATTTATGCTCTTAATAAAAATTCTATGGAACTGTATCAGGTAACATCATCGAGATTTGGTGCATTCGATGTATCTGTTTCACCTGACAAGTCGCATATCGTTTTCTCTGATTATACCTCAACCGGATATAATCTGGGAAAAATGGTTTTTGACCCTGATAGGTTTCAAAATACATTTGCTTTTAAAAACCTGGAAGAAATAAAAGTAAATAATAACCATAAAAAGTTTGTTTTCAACCAGGACAGTATTCCTGACACTGAATATGAAATAACACCTTACAAAAAGGGATTGCACCTGCTAAATTTCCATAGCTGGATGCCTTTTTATTTCGACCCGGATAATTTTGAACTTACCAATCCAACCATCACTCCCGGGTTAACATTTTTTAGTCAGGATAATCTCAGCACCATAATAACAACCCTTGGATATGAATATAAGAATAACCGGCACTATCTGCATTCAAAACTCACCTATAAAGGATTATATCCTGTTATTGAGCTTTCGGCAGAATATGGCGGAACACCTGTGATTTTCCGGGATTCGGTTGAGATCCCGCTTCCGGAAAACTATTCAAATAGAATTGATCTCAGGTCAAAGATTTACTTACCTCTGAATTTTACTCATAATCGCTTCAATAAATTTTTCAAACCTTCTTTCGAAGTAATATATACCAACAGTTTTTTATATAACGGTGAAAAGCAGACTTACGAAAAAGGCCGGATGTTTTTGAATTATCGTTTGTACTATTCCAATCTGCTAAAAATGTCACACCGGGATTTTCAGCCACGATGGGGGCAGGTATTTGATATAAATTTCCTGCATACTCCCTTTGATCAGGTGAACTATGGCAGAAATTTTTCATTCAGAACGGTGTTATATTTTCCCGGATTTCTACGACATGACGGGTTAAAATTCAAAATCGGAACAGAAAAACAAAACCCAAAGAAATTTTTGTTTTACAACACTGTTAATTTTCCAAGGGGTTATAAACATATAATTTCTGAAGAGTTTACTGCATTCTCCTGTGAATACTCTGTCCCTCTATTATACCCTGATCTTAATCTGTTTGCATTAACTTATTTAAAGCGATTCCGAGGAAGTATTTTTGTTGATTATGCCACCGGAAAGTGCAACCACGATCTACTTAACAGAACGTTTAACAAGTACAGTGAAAGATTTTTATCAACAGGTGGCAGTTTTCTTGCTGATGTTCATTTCTTCCGTATTCCATTTCCCGTTAGCATGGGGATAGAGTATGCATATATGCCATATAAAGATGCCTATGATATAAAATTCCTTTTTGAAATGAACATTTTTGGATTTTCTATTAACCGCGATAAGTATTAATCCGGCAAACATATTAACCTAAATTACTTTTTCACCTCTTCACTTCTTCACCTTATCTCCTCATTACCTCATAACGGCACTGCATCATAGCATCACAACTCATAGAAGGAAACAGCATAGCAGAAAAACTTTAATCCTGTTATCCTTTCCTAAACAAAACCTTAAACCCGGTAATCCCATCACTTCTGGTTTGCAAGGAGAATTTACATCCATGGTTAACAAGTATTTCCCTGATCAGAGTTAATCCGATACCCTGGCCTGTTTTTTTAGTTGTGAAAAAGGGGGTAAATAGTTTTTTCTGAATATCCGCTGAAATGAGTTCGCCGTTGTTTTCTATGATAAGAGATAAAGGTGAGGAATAAATTAAGATGTTAATGTTACCATTCGATTCAATTGCCTGAATGGCATTTTTAATAATATTGATCAGTACCAGTTCCAACTGCTGAAGATCAAACGAAATAACCACATCATCATCAGATTTAAAGTGAGTATTGACCAGAATATTTTTTTGTTTAAAATCTTCCTGAAAATAGATCAATACCCGGTTTATTATTTCCTTTAAATCACATTTCTGAATATCAGGGGGCGGAATACGAACAATTTCTTTAAATCTTTTTGTAAAATGGTTCAGGTTGCTAATCCTCTCTTTTGCAACATCAAGTGCATTAATAAAGTCATGTGTATCATTCTGGTTTAAATGTTGGATATAATGCACCGTAGAATCAATGATCGAATTTACAGAACCCATACTGTTATTTACTTCGTGTGATATCATACGGATAACCTTTTCATACGCTTGCCTTTCTGCATGTAATAACTCTTTTGTAAGCTCTTCGATAAAAAAGAAGTTCCGTTTAACTCCCCTGTCGAGAAAATTAGATCTGTAACATTTATATTGATTAATTCCGTTTACCTGAATCACACTCGTTGTGTTTTCTTTTAGTTTTGATAACTCTATATTCCACGGTGAAGCAAGCTCCTTAATTTCAATTTCACTACTTTCAGGACTAATATTTAATAATTTTTGTGCCGACTGGTTAATTGATTGTATTTTATTATTTATATTAAGAACAATGATCCCGGCAGGAGATGCTTCTATCAGTTTTTCAAGAAAAAAGTGTGTTGCAGTGGCTTTTGTTCTTTCTAACCTTAGCTGTTCAATCATTTTATTATATACGTCAATCAACTTATCGGGCTCGGGCTGGCCTACAGGTAAAAGCTTAATGCTAAAATCCTTATCTGCAATTGATTCAATGCCTGAACCAAGTAATTTATAAGGTTTGATAAGCGATTTATAAAACAAAATGAATAAGACCAAAGACAAGATAATTATCCCCTCACCGATCAGGAACAGATATTTGTTTTGATCGTAGAGCATTACGGTTAAAGCAGAAAAAGCGCAAAGCGTAAGCGAAACGAATACTATATATTTTGTTTTTAACTTCACTTTATATTTTTGTATCGGAATTTCAATGTTTATATCTTGATAATTGGTAATTTCATTGTACTTTGCATTATTAAGTCGGCAATCTTCAGTCAGCAGTCGGCAATCTGAAAACCGGACTATTTAATGTCAGTCCATAAAGCCAAACAAATTTTGAATTTAAAAACTAAATGGTAAATAACAAAAAACAAAAAACAAATCTCAAATAAACTCCAATTACCAAAAAAATAAAAATTCAAAACAGAATTTACCAATATATTGATTTTTCTTCTTTCTATTTTCTTTTTTTGAACTTTGAAATTT
>JADFUQ010000103.1 GCA_015222065.1 Bacteroidota bacterium | reverse complement strand
CGTTTTGCAGGATATTCCTACAAGATGGATATAAGCCTGCTCCGTTCAAGGCACAAAATATGTCGTTGAATAGTTTTGCCACTTCCGATGGCTTTGAGATTGGTCGTGCACAGGCTGTTCAGGCAGAAGCTTGTGGTATTGATTGCCGGGTGGAAATGAATCCGGTGCTTTTAAAACCGACATCAGACTTAACTTCCCAGGTAGTATTAAATGGCAAACCCATTGGCAACCTGTCGGCTTCGGAGTATTTCCTGCAAACAGACCGGGAAATGCTTTTTGACGAAGCAATAAAGGCTTATCATAAACTTGCTGAAGAGTTTAATCCTTTAGTAATTGAAGGAGCCGGGAGCATTTCGGAAATGAATCTATGGAAAAAAGATATTACCAATATGCGAATCGCCCTTGCAACAAATGCTGCCACATACTTAATTGCTGATATTGACCGGGGTGGAATTTTTGGGAGTATTTACGGAACAATTCAATTATTGCCACCGCAAGAACGAAAATTGATAAAAGGTATAATTATCAATAAATTCAGGGGTGATATTGACCTTTTTGAAGAAGGAAAAAAAATAATAGGGAAACTTACCGGGATACCGGTCGTAGGAATTATTCCCTATTATCGTGATATTTATATTGATGATGAAGATTCAGTAGTACTTGATAAAAAGCATGGTGCATTTTCAAAAGATAAAATAAACATTGTAGTTGTTCTGCTAAAACACATGTCAAATTTTACCGACTTTAACGTTTTAGAGAGAATACCCGAAGTTCATTTATTTTATACCAACGGTGCTGCTGATATTTTAAATGCGGATATTATAATAATTCCCGGCTCAAAAAACACCATCTCAGACCTGCTGCATTTACGAAAAACGGGACTGGCAAAAGCGATCCTTACCGCTCACAAACAAGGCAAAGCTGTTTACGGCATCTGCGGAGGCTACCAGATGATGGGCACGGAAATCAACGATCCGCATCATGTTGAGGACGATATTGAAACCATCACTGGTCTGGGCATACTACCTGTTAAAACTACATTAACAAAAGAGAAGGTTACCGGGCAATGTGATTTCACCTTTCTGCATAGTAATGATAAGTGCAAAGGATACGAAATACATATGGGAGAAACTATAACTGATAAGCCTTCCCAGCTGTGTAATATTTCCGGTGTTTCGCACGACGGATATTTTTTGGACCCAAAAACATGGGGAACGTATATCCATGGGATTTTTGATAATATGCCGGTAATCAAAAATATAATTGAAACAGCCGGAGCCAAAGAACCGGTTGATTTCAATATTGAAGAATTTAGAAACGCACAATACAACAAACTGGCTGAACTGGTAAGACAAAATACAGATGTGAGTTACATTTATAAAAACCTTGAATAAAAATGTTATTCGGTCACGGAAGCGATATATACAAATATCAAGAAACAGTTATTGCCGATTTCAGTTCCAATGTCTGGTATAAAGGCATGCAGGAAAGTTTAATCAGGCATTTGCAGGATAAGGTTATTAATATCGTTCATTATCCTGCACCTGACGCTGGTAAACTTTCAAAAAAGATTGCAGATCTGCATAGTTTAAACCATCAAAATATTTTGGTCACTAATGGAGCAACAGAAGCATTTTACTTATTGGCTCAACTTCATGCCGGGTTAAACAGCTATGTTGTATATCCCGGCTTCGCTGAATATGAAGATGCCTGTAAGATATATAATCATAAACTGCATTATGTGTGCAATGCTGAGTTTCATGCAGAGATTCCTTTAAAACAATATGCCCTGGTTTGGATAGGTAATCCCAATAATCCGGATGGAAAAGTAATATCCAAAGAGAATATTTGGGATTTGTGTAAAAACAATCCTGATACAATTTTTATTGTTGATGAAGCTTATGCTGAATTATGCTGGAAATTTGATTCCGTCATTCATCTGGTAAATAAGTTGAACAACCTGATTGTTGTGCGTTCCCTTACAAAAGCTTTTGCCATTCCGGGAATCAGGCTGGGGTATCTGGTGGCACCTGTAAGAATTATTGAAAAAGCAAAAACGGTAAAGATGCCATGGAGTGTAAATATGTTGGCTATTGAGGCAGGAATTTTTATTCTTGCAGATTATTATAATCTGTTACCGGAAAAGAATATGGTTGTAAAGGAAAGTAAAACTCTGCAAAAAGAGCTGGCATGTATTCCCGGGATAAAAATTTACCCTTCAGATTGTAATTACTTTTTGGGCAGTATAGAAAGCGGAAAAGCATGCAATTTAAAGCAGTTTTTATTAGAAAGCTATGGTTTGCTTATCCGTGATGCTTCTAACTTCAGAGGATTAAATGAATCTTATTTCAGAATTGCCGTTCAAAAGCCGGAATTCAATATTCTGTTGGTAAATGCCATTAAACAATGGATAAATAATAAGAATCATTCGGAAAATGAATAGGTCTGAAATGGAATAGAGGGGATAAAGGGAATAGAGGGAATAATGGAATAGTGGAAGATTGGGAAGAAAGAAAGAATAGAAGAATGGATAATGGAATGATAGGATGCTGGATTCCCCAGTATTCCATCATTCCATCATTCCAGTATTCCAAGATAACTACATTTTATCCTGAAGAACCAATAAAAATAAGGCATGTCAGAATTTTACCAAATAGCAATCCCTTTAATTATCGGGTTCATCCTCGATTCCTTATTGGGTGATCCATTATGGTTACCACATCCTATTCGTTGGTTTGGCAATGTCATATCTTCTTTTGAAAATAAACTGAATAATAAAAAAAAAACCACACTCAAAGGTTGTTGTACGGCATTGGTTCTTATTAGTGCGACATATTTTGCCTTTTATGGCATTCTGGAATTCTCGCGGCCTTTCAAATATATTTATTATCCACTTGCATCTGTTTTTGTTTTTTACGGTTTGGCTAACCAGAGCCTTATAACAGAATCTTTAAAAGTTGAGCATAAATTAACAAATGAAGGCTTGGAAGCCGGGAGGGAACAGCTAAGTTGTATTGTCGGAAGGGATACCTCCCAATTATCAGAAAACAAAATAAGAATAGCTATTTTAGAAACCCTTTCCGAAAATTTGAGTGATGGTGTGATAGCACCTCTTTTTTATTATGCCATTGGCGGTATACCACTGATGTTAGCCTATAAAATGGTAAATACACTTGATTCAATGATTGGGTATAAAAATGAACGATATAGACAATTTGGTTTTTGTGCAGCTAAGTTTGATGATATAGCAAACTTCATTCCGGCACGTATTACTGCATTGCTGATGATCTTTATTACTTTAAGCAGAAGGGGATTTACTTATGTTCTCAAATTTGGGCACAAACATACAAGCCTCAATGCAGGATACCCTGAAGCAGCCCTCGCGGGTATATTAGATTGCAGGTTTGGTGGCTCGAATGTTTATCATGGCAAATTGGTTGAGAAGCCTTTTATCGGAACAAACAATAAACCGATTACACAAAACGATATATATAAAGCATGCATAATAAATTATGTTACATCTTTGTTTTTTATGTTAATTTATTTGTTTTTGTTTCATTTATTTAGCCTGTGACTTTAAATGATTAAGCTGCCGAAAAAAACAGATGCGAAATATTGTAAATATCTTGTAAATCAACAAAATAGGGGTTCGACAGTTGTCCTGCCGGGTTACCCATAAATGAGTCAAGCACTTGTTCCAATATTTTTAATATCAATCTTCATTCTCCGCAATTTGCTATATTGCTGTATATAAATTTTCCCAAATCAACTTATTCCAGTTCCCCGTTTTATTATATTCGAATTATGTTGATAGTAGAACTGTCAAAATAGTCCTTTGTCTCAGGATGACAAGTAAAAATTAAAATCTGTCTGTCTTTTCCAAACTCTTGGAGTATTTCTGCTGTCTGTCTTGCGCGATATGGGTCAAAATTTACCAAAACCTCATCGACAATGATTGGTAATGGTTCCGCCTGTTTTTCATATTCTTCAATAAATCCTAATCTAAGACTAACGAGCAGTTGTTCTTTTGTCCCCCTGCTTAGTTGTCCAATCTTTTTTGCCGCTTCTTGTGAGTCATAAACGGCTACATCCTTCTCGTCCAGCGACACCCGGATTCTTTTATATCCATCTCCTGTGATTTTGTTGAAATATTTACTTGAATTTTTTATGACTTCGGGCTGTTTTTCCCTTTCGTACTTTGCTTTAACTTCCGTTAAAAATTTTAAAGCAATTTTACCAGAACACCAATTTTTGTATGCATTTTTTAATTTTTGTTTTTCGGTTTCCAGTTCAGTCATAACTTCTGCCAATTCTGATTCACCTTCTATTCTTTCTATTTCCGCTTTCTTCCCTCCTAATTCATTATTTTTTTCTTTGGATTCCTGTTCTTTTGTATCAATCTCGCTGGTTAGTTCACTAAACCTTGATTCAATTTCCTGCTTTTCGTTAACGTTCAGATACTCCATTACCTCATCGGCCTTATTAAGACCAACGATTGTATCAATGGTTTGAATTGCAGCATCTTTTTCATCGAGATGTTCTTTTACCTTGTTATTTTCTTCATATTTTTTCCTAAGATCCTGTCTATTTTCAGCATTAATTGACTTCAATAAACTCTTGATTTTCTTTTGGTTTTGGTCAAGATTGGATTTTGAGTTATTTAAACCTGTATTCTTTCGTTTTAATTCACCTTGTAAATTATCTTCCTCTTGAGATTTGGTCTTAGAGGCATCAAATGCAACAATTATTTGATTTACTAAGATCTCAGTATTTTCCTCCTGCTTTTTATCTTGTAGCACCTCTTTCAGAGAATATGCCTTATTTTCAAATTCCTGAATGAACGGAAGTCTTTGGTTTTCCAGTTTCTGTTTTAACTTATCACGTTCGTTAATTTTTGTTTTTAACTGTTCAATGGTATTAAATACATCTAAAGTTGTCTCTACTAACAGGAATTGTGGGAGATTCAAATATTTTTCAAGATAGTTCTCATATTCTTTTTTAGTGCTTTCTTCATCTGTTTCTAAGTCCTTAAGTTGGTTTTGAATTTTGGTATGAGAACTTTCCTTTACAAAATATTTCTTACCGACAAATAATATTAACGCAATCAATAATAATGCTCCACCAAGAATATATAAACCATAATAAAATGCAGGGATTGAACCAATAAGGAAAATTAATGAAGTGGCAATGGCAATATTTTTAGCATTTAATTGATTTTCTTTTGCTCGTAATACCTTAAGTTGTGCTTCCAGGTACTTTTTATTGTCTTCAATTTTATCAAACTCCTTTTTAAAATTTTCAATCTTGTTTTTATGGGAAATTAAATCTGTGAATTTAGTTATATTCTTTTCAGTCCACTGAGCATTGATTTTATCTATACTTTGTTTTATTAACAACTCATATTCCTCAATTTTTTGCTCATCGTCATTTTTATCGTTTATTGTTTGCTTGTATTTTTCAAGGTTTTTACTCAGATACTCAACCGTATCTTCTTTTTTTAATAATTTTGAATTGAACGAAATAGCCTTGATTACTTCTTCCAGTTCATCAATACCTTTTTCATCTTTGGTTCCGGTCTGTAATTCCAGGATTTCATCATTGAATTCCTGTTCTTTTTCTTCTAGTTTGTCGAGTTGTTCTATTCCTTTTTCCGGATAATCCTCACGCTCAGGGAGTTTTTTTAATTCTTCTGAGGCCTTCGTAACCGAAATAAAACTATCATAACATTTCAAGTAATTATCTAATGTATTCTTTTCAGTTCTTAGTTCTTCAAGTTGCTTGTCAAGTTCACTTGTATCATGTTTCAGATGTGTTATCTCCTGAGTTAAGTATTGATATTTTGGTAGATTTTCCTGGATTTGTTGAATTCTTGATTTTTTACTTTCAATATCTTTAAGGATGTTGGGTATAAGTTGAACTCTGCCTCTATGTGTGTATATATTATCAACCAGAGTCTGGATATTACTTTCAACTTCACCGATTGATGTATTTCCAAGTCCTAAGCCTACACTAAATATTTTATCCTCAACGCCCGATTTATCAAGCGAACCAAGATCAACTAATTCATCTAATGAGAAAGCATATACATTGTTATACAATTCAGCAGAGGCATTACCAAGTAATTGAGACCATTGACTTTGATTTTGGGTTTCTTGCCTATTGTATAAAAGACGAATTCTGTCATCTCCAGTCCTTTCAAGAAGTACCTCTTTACCCGAAGATGAAATTGCTTTAATTCTTCCTCCATGATTACCTCCTTTAAGTGGAGACATCCTTTGTTCTTTGAATCTTGGGTATCCAAAAAGAGTAAATCTTAAAAACTTTAACAGTGTTGATTTACCAACTTCGTTATTTCCCAGAATTATATTTACGCCTTTACCAAGGGTTTTCAATGAGAAACCATTAAATATCCCAAAACCATCAATATTGATTTCTTTGAAAATCATTTTATTCTTTGATTAGTTGGTCAAGTAACATCCATTTAGCTTTTTCGTGGATTTCTTTCTGTTCAGATTCAGAAAGTTCAGCAAGTTCTCGTTTAGCCTGATAGCTGATTAAGTCTTCTTCCACGTTTTTTATTAGTTCCTCAATTCTTTTTGGATTATTTTCATATCCTTCAATAGTTTTCAATAGTTCCGCAGGAAAGTCAGTTCCTTTTTTTACTCGTTCTATGTCAATGTCTGGTTGAGTTTTTACTTCTATCTTGTCAATCCATGTGAAATTTGTTTGATTTAGCTGACCTTCATTGAAATGTTCTAATAGCTGATCAATCTCTCCCTGTTTATTTAGGAGTGAATGCAAGGATGTTCTGCCCTTAAGAGTTATTCTTAAACAGTAGCTTGTGTTTTCGTCATAGCCATCTATATTGGTTTTAACTTCTTCAATTCTCTCTGGCAATTTATCAATTTTATCTTCTCCTGACAGGTCAATTTGAACATCTTCAAAACTGATAAGTTGTGTAGGTTCAAACTTGAGTTTAGGAATATTGTTTTCATTGATCTCAACGATATAACAGCCTTTTGGTCCTGTTTCGCCAAAATCCCTGCCTTGTGGGTTACCAGGATAAACTATTTTCGGAGTCTGTTCATTAACAATTTGTCTTTTATGGATGTGTCCCAATGCCCAATAGTCAAATCCCTTATTCGATACATCTTCAACCTTAAACGGAGCATAATTCTCATGTTGTCCTGGTATACCTATTGTTCCATGTAGAATGGCAATAGAAATTGGAGATGGATTACTTTTTAATTGATAATTACGAGCTAAATTCTGATTAACGACTTTGTTTTGGAAGCTAATTCCATGAATATCTGCAATTGGGCTATTGTCTTTTTGGTATGTTACATTCTCCACTTCTGACGAGTTAAACCGAAAGACATTTTCGGGCATTTGTAGGTCCTCAAGCCATGTACTTAAAGGGTCATGGTTTCCACAAATAAAATAGGTGGGTATTCCTCTTTCTGACAATCGTTTAAGTTCAGAAATAAATTTTAATTGAGCTGCTAAGCTTTTATTATCACTGTCAAATATGTCTCCTGAGATTACTAAAAAGTCAACTTTTTCTTTTACGCATAGGTCAATAATCTTTCTGAAACTCTTGAATGTAGCATCTTTCAATTTTGAAGCTAAGTCACTATTCCAGTTGGAAAGTCCTTTAAAAGGTGTATCAAGATGAAGGTCTGCCGTATGTATGAATTTAACTGTTATCATTCTTTTTGAAATATTTAAAGGTACACATTTCCCTGTTTTAATCTCAGTTTACAATAAAAAAGCGGCATTATCTATGACTGCCTGTTGGTAGCCTTAAAATTTTCTGCATTTTATAATAGCACATCAATCAATTGTTCTATTCTTGAAGAGATAGTATTTATTGGAATCATGAGTTGGGTAACGAAAAATATCATAATCCCCATCCTGGTCAAAATCATAAACCTGTAAAGTATGACACGAGGGGATACTATCGCTTATTTAATTTTCTTCCCATTCGCCATTTTCATAGTAAATGCGAAATACCAATCCATAAATAAGGTTTTGAGGCCAATTCCATTTCTGGTGTTCATCAACTTTTAGTTTGAAATCGACAAAACCGCCTTCAATATGAGCTAAGGGAATGTTTATTTTAGGATAGAAATGAAACATGTAATCTTTAATCCGGTGAATGTAAGAATCTTCCGTTCTGCGACTGTAATGACGTAATTTTATTTGGTCGTGAACCTGTTCCAATAATTTTATTGATTTTGTCATTGTTTTTATTTATTTTTATAAGAGGTAAAATTAAAAGAAATTATGTTTTGCAGTGTTTGTTCAGCGCAATTATTTTGTGATTATTAGGATTACAAAATAGATCAAGAAATTAAAAACGATTTTGCTTTTATTAACTATACTCAAATAAGAGAAAAATAAAATGGCATAATCGAGGCGGCTGATTACGCTGAAGCGTGACCAGTATTCCTCCGATAAAGCTATAGCGACACGCGGGGCACTTCTTACCCCGATATACTTCCCTGTACACTTCCCCGTACACTTTGTTACGGGGTAAATGTTACTGGGTAAACGTTACAGGGCAGGCACAATCATCTGCCGCCATGCACCTACGCTTCAGCGCAAGCGTAAGGCTTTCGGACGGCAATGCACCGTATCCCGCTTAGCGGGTCCCAGCCTGCGGATGTAAATGCCGG
>JADFUQ010000581.1 GCA_015222065.1 Bacteroidota bacterium | reverse complement strand
AGTAGGCGAAGTTTGTATTTGAGTTACACCTCCACCTCCAATAACAGGTTCTGGTGATGTGCTGTAAACAAAACCGCTTTCTGTAACGGTAAAGCCGTAATCATTTGTAATTTCACCATTAAGTGTTGCAGACGATGTTGTAACGGAAGTAGCCACATCAGTTTCAACAGCCGGCGGGAAACTACAAGTTCCTGTTACTGTCAAATCTGCGGTGTATGGTTTATGATTATATTTAGAAATTGTTAATGTAACAGTAGAACCGGGGTTGGTAATTGAGTATGTAAGAATTCCATCTCCGCTTCCATCAAGTGTGGTTTCAGCAATCAGTTCCTTGTTAAAAACAAGTGTAGTAGTAGCTCCGGCAGTTGAACCGGTCACTAAAAATGAACTTCCGGCACAATCAATAGTTGCATCGTGAGTAGCGGTAATAGTATTATCATTTGGATTAGCTGTCCAAATTTTCATTGCAGGGTCGCCAAAGTAGTGGAATAATTCGTAAGTATAAGTATTATCACCATAATTTTGCACCATGGCATATAAACCTTGATTTAAAACATCTCCCATTGTATAAATATCGTTTCCGGCACCTATTGTATATGAACCGCCATTTCCGGCAGTGCCAAAATCGGGGTATATTCCCGGATCAGACCATATTGCATCTATCATACCTTCCGAAAGTGCATCGTTAAATCCGCTATAACTATAATATGCTGCCCCCACAACACCAACTGCACCCTTGTTTTCCATTCTTAAAAACTTTTCAGCAAAACAATTATCCAATTGAAATTCACCGGTGTGGCAATTCATACTAAATATTACCGGAAGTTTGTCTCCATTAGCAAGGCTTGTCATAGAAGTTGTTGTATAATTAGGATGTGCCCAGCCTGAGCCACCAATATATCCATGATTTCTATGGAAAACCATAAATTTACCTGCATCAATAGCAGAAGTTATATTGGAGTTTCCACCATCCCAGTTAAAAGAAGGGCTTCTGAGTTCGGCAGGAAGTAGCTGTCCGTCTGAATAATATCCATTGTTGTAATGTAAATCAGTAACGTCCCAAATGGTGCTTGTAAAATATACTCTTTCGGAAGTATAACCGTGTTCGTCTTGTATATAGTCTCTTATATCTTCGCTTGTGTGGCAAAATCTTCTTGCAGCATAACCGTCAGCCGCTTCTGTACTTTCAACATCTTGATATTGGGCGCAGTTAAGGATATTATTATAATAATCAGTATTAGTTGTTGGAGTTTTTTCGTAATTAATAATTTTATTAACAATAACAGTAGCTTCTGCCGAAGACGATACAGATATTCTACCGTGTGCCATATCCGGAACATGATCAGATCCTCTGTCCATACATGCTACATATAAATCAGTTACAAAATCATCTCCATATTTTGGGTCTTGATGAATTTCTCCCGGTACTGCATAAGAGCCAGTATGGTCTCCAATTATTACAAAATAATCCGGTTTAGGTGTCCAGGTATCATATCTATTGTGAATTTCTGTCTTTACTTGAGCAGCAGTCCAACTTGACTTAGAAACTATTTCTACTTTATAACCAAGTTGGCATTTCCAATTTGCTAAATCATTAGCCGCAACAAGGTATTCATCATGGGTGATAATAATATAATTATTAGCACCGGCAGCTTCAGTATTATTTCTGTTACTTTTTTTTTTATCGGAAATTCCGTCAGGAATACTTTCGGAATTTATTACATTTCGTTTCAACAAATTTGTATAATGTAAAGTATTTTCTTTTGAAATATAATCAAAAGATTTTTCGCCTCCAATAGTTTTCAAACGGTATTTTATACTTGGATAAACACGTATTTTACCGGTAACGGGGTTAAATTGGACAGGTCTTATTTGAGTTGTAGCAAGTCCGGTTCCACGACTTAAACCTACATTTACAATTTCTACTATATTTTTAGGGAAAAATTCATCTTTTGTATAAATCGTATCATCTTTTTGAAATTCGGGACCTGGTACTCCTTCTGTATCTCTTGCAGGCTCTAGTGTAGGATGAATCATAAAACCCTCATATTCATAATAATTGGCTTCAAGTATTACGATTTTTCCGGTTGCACCTCTGGGCATTGCTATAATGTCGTTGTGGGCGGGCAGTGCAGGTGCGCCTACTTGCGACATTTTGGCAAAGCCTTTAATATGCAAAAAATTATAAGTAGTTTTTTCTACTACTGTTTCTGCAACATAAGCACCGGTGAAGTTATAGCCAATTTCTACATTATTAGACTTCAAACTTTGATAAGTTCTTATTGGCATAGTTTCAATTCCTTCTACTTTTTCTTTCGTTCCTTCTTTGAACGAAAGATAAGTGTTTTGTGAATAAATATTTAAAGGGCTCAATATCAAAATACTTATTAATAATAATAAAAAAGGGGGGTTTAATAATAAATGTTTCATAGCTTAAAAATTAAGAATGAATATTCATTTTTTTATTTCGTTTTATCAGTTTCTTTTATGTTGGGTAACGTCAGACTGTGCAAAAACCTCCTAATTTGTTAATAAGTTACGTTTTGTTATTATTCAAAGGTACACAAAATCCAGTATCTTGAGAAAAAAACAATAATCAAATGAATTATATTCAAGGTAATGACCGTAACCAGACTTTTCTATTTCCTGGTACTATTGATGAAATTATATCAGAAGATAATTCTGTAAGAGTTATAGATGTCTTTATTGATAATCTCAGGTTGGATGATCTGGGCTTTTCAATGATTCCCGAAAAAGGAACATGTCTTATCCTGTCCATTACAGACAGGCCTTTGCTTTCTCCCGCACGCGCTACCCACACCCCCGTGGGCTTTCCTTACGGTTGGCTTTCCTTTTAAATAATAAGGGGGCTAATCACACAATATGTGTGAAAAGGTATGGGCTTGCCATTCTGCATCTATAATCAACAAATAATACTAACTTAGGTGCTGCCTATCCACCGGGGGCATT
>JADFUQ010000102.1 GCA_015222065.1 Bacteroidota bacterium | reverse complement strand
CCTTCAATTCCTGATACCCACCGTATTACACCAGAGGGATAATAATCTCCATATCCGATTGTCAGAAATGTAATCGCGCTGTGATAAAGCGCTACTTGTATAGTTGATAAATGATCTGGATCACCTACTGATGAGGTTATACTGGCATTAGAGAATAATTGCAATACAACATAAATAAATGAAAAAACCAAATAGCTAACTACCATACTGAACAATACCCTAAGCGGATTAGTGGCATATAATCCAGCCTGATCAAAAACCAGCCATTGAAAAGCTTTTGCAGGATAATGCCATAATGCATTTATAGGATTTTTTTTCAGACTCTCATACAGATCGGCTTTTGCTTCATATCGTTTAAACTTGATATAGGAATGGTCTTCATCACTATACTTGCCTGTCAAATTAAAATTCACTTTCAGCATTCTGAACTGTTCAGCCAACTGTCGACAGGTCGATTCATTCTGCTCTTTAATTATTTTTTCAACCCTGTTACTCTGCCAGTCAATATTAATCCTGCCTAACAATCGCATACCGGTAAGATCAAGCAATCCAATATCAACATCAAAGTCATATGGCTAAAGATCAATTATATCTCGCACTATGGTATCTGACAGATCCATAACATCTCTCTTTGCTACTCTCAAATCAAGATAATGATCGGGATGACAAGATTTCATTGAAAGTCTTTTAAATTGTTTCATGTTACGGGTTTCGGGTTAGGAGTTTTTTTTGTTGATTGCCGATCCCGAAAATTAGCAAATCTGCGATTTGCGTAAATTTTCAAGGATCCTCGGAAAAATATGAAATCGAAGATTTCTGTTTTTCCGGGACTGCCGGCTGTAGACTTCTTATTTATCCTTACTGCACAATTGTTTATAAGGACAATATTTACAAATATCCAGCTCATCCACCTGCCGGAATGGAATAGAGGTGTCGTAAATTTCCTTAATTACGTTTTTTAACAAATCCACAAAAGCCACCTCATAATCAGATATATCCATAACCGGACTTTTGAATTTTTTGCTATCTTTAACAAAAATCCGGTAATCAAAATTTTTATCGTGAATATCTCTGATAGAATATAATCCGGGAACAACCGGGGCAGCCAACCTTTTCTTTTTCAGCATTAAGGCATACAGAAAAGTTTGGAAAACCGCTCTTTCCCTGTTCTTATTTCCTGAAACAAACAGATCGCTGATCATTTCAATTGTATTACCGGTAGCACCGGTTTTATAGTCTATTACCCGGATTATCTCATCCACTTTATCAATTCTGTCAACTCTTCCCCCTACCCTTACCTTTTCAGGTGTACCGTCAATAATAACAGGAATATCTATCTGATGGGGTTTCTCTAACTCAATAACCCGGAAAGGAGCATATTTAAGATCGGTCTCCAACAGAGTCACAACATATTTCAACAAAACATCACGTATAATCATATTTTTTCCGGTAATCTCAGGTGTATCCGGCTTTTTATTTTCATTATTGAACCACACTTCCGTAAAAGATTGGTTTACAACATCTCTTATTTTGTTGCGATCATTAATCAATCCCTTCAGAACCGGGACGTCAACTGTATTTCCTACATAAGGCATGTATAACAAATTAACCGAATGGTGTAAGAGGTTTCCAAATATCATCGGATCTATCTCTTCAACCACTTCATCCGGCTCTTTAAGTCGTGCAATATGTTTAAAATAAAATTTCAATGAACAATCCAGATACATATTCAGTGCACTTGGAGAAAGGTACCTCTTCTCCTTACTATCTTTAATAATATATTCTGATAATACCTGTAAAGTTTTTTTAGTCTTGAAAATCCGGATTGGATCATTTTTTTCAATATTGATTTTATAACCAAGTATCCTTTCTGTTACTTTAACCTCCTTATCATACTTCATTTGAGTAAGGAACCTGCTCATCTCTCCGGTCTTTAATCCTTCAGAACTTGTATTATAAATTAAGGATATGTTCCGGGCTCTTTGAATCAACCGGTAAAAATAATATGCATAAATTGAGTCCTGATGTTTAATGGTTGGAAGACCAAATCCCTTTCTGAGGTTAAATGGAATAAATGAAAAACGGGGCCGGGATCTGGGAAATGTACCTTCATTCATTGAAAGAATAACTACATTTTCAAAATCTAAAGTCCTTGTTTCCAGAATACCCATTATCTGTAAACCACTTAAAGGTTCTCCACTAAACGGGATCTTCATATCACGCATATATCTGTTAAGTAACCGGTAATAAATATCAAGGGATAATCGTATTCCTTTGGCTGCCTTAATTACATCGTCAAGCCGCTTTATTGATGTATAAACATTATAAATATACTCCCTTTCTAATGTTGAAAAGTGGGATTTTTCCTTTTCTTCATCAGGATCCTGTTTATGAAAATATTCCAGTATCTCAAGCAGATATGATGACAAGTCCTCAACTTTTTCTACAGGAGTAAATATTATTCGTAACAACTGATTCTTAACCTCATTTCCGGGAGACCAGTATATAATGTTTTTTGAATTGATATTCTGTTCAATTACTTTTGCTTCCTCACCTGCAACATCCTGAATATAATGACTATATAGTATAGGAAGAATATGTTTGAAATAAAAAACCGGGTTCCTGCCGGATCTATCCCTGTGTGATCGCTGAAGTTCAATCAAATTACACACCAATCCGTAAACAGGAGTATTTTTAACGGGATATCCCATAGTAATATTAACATTACTTATTTCTTCAGGCAGGGAGTGTATTACCGGCATTAAAAGATGTTCATCCGGAAGAACAACTGCAGTTTTATGATCAAGGTTTTCAATCTCTCCGTATGATTCCCTGAAAACCTGTTCCAGTATTTTTGCCTGACCAATTTCTGAGGGCACGCCAATAAATTCAATTTTTTTACTCTTATCCAGCATATAATTGAAAGTGAAATCCAATTCTGCAGAAGGATATTTCTTTCTGTTCTTTGAAATAAAAAAACCTGCCTCCTGAAACTCCTTTCCATTATCTAAATAATATTGGTCCCAATCCCAATAGAATTCAGCTTTTCCACTATCCCTCAAATATTCAAATAACCTGTCTTCTGCTTTACTCAGTGCATTAAACCCGACAATTATATATGATGAATACTTCAATTCCAGGTTCTGCTTATTTTTTATTTTCTCCGCAACCTGTCTGTAAAGCATTCCCTCATATGCAAGTCCCTCATTACTGATCTTATTTTTGAACCCGGAATAAATTTTATACAGCACCTCCCATAAGCTGACAAATTCTACCTGATGTACAGATCTTTTTTCAGGCTCAAACCATCTCCAGAACTGTTTAATAACTTCAATTTGCTCCTTGTCAAGAGTAGAAAACCGGTCTTCAATTTCCTTTAAATCACTAAGATTCCGGAACAGTTCTTTAGCCGAAACAAGGTACTTATCCACTTCATCAAAATCACTGAGAAGTATTTCTCCCCAGTGGTAAAATTCATCAAAACTCTCTTCTGATTTTTTTTCCTGCCTGAAGATTTTGTAAAGTTCAAAAATCAAGTAGAGCGGATCGGCTAGCTGAAGACCGGAAAATTCCTGCATTAACTCTCTGATTGTCAGGAATACAGGTGACCATACCGGTTTATCAGTAATTTCACTGAGATAACGACTAAAAAATAAACCTGCTCTTTTATTTGGAAAAACTATACAAACGTCACCAAGCTCTTCATAATGACGTTCATAAACCTTTTTTGCAATCTGGTATAAGAAGTTGTTTTTCAAAATATCAAAGTATTAAATCAATTTAAATAATTAGTTATTAATTCAAGTTGCCTGGTTACTGGTTACTGGTTACTGGTTACTGGTTACTGGTTTCTGGTTCATCTCCATATTCTTTGCTCTTCTTTGGTCTTTCTTCTAACTTCTTCACTCACCTCTCATCTCTCACCTCTTCTTTTCTCTTCTCACCTTCTCATCTTCTCACATTCTCATCTTCTCATCTTCTCCTCTTCACCTCTTCTACTATTTACTTCCTACTACCTACTACATACTTCTTCGTCCTTGCCATGTATCCATTTCTTCCAGTTTTTGTTCAAATAAATTGAGTATCTGACCTGTTCGTTTTATATTCCACCGTGGACCTGTCAGGTATCCGGGTGGAGCTTCACCGCTGATTCGTTCAACAACAAATGCCGGATTGAGTCTTTCAATAAAACTAACAATAAAATCCAGGTATTCTTCCCACGTAAACAATTCGAATCGTTCAGGATGTTCCTTGTATTCCAATGACATAGCTGTATCCTTAATAATTTGCAATTGATGAAATTTTACATTGTTCAAAGGCAAACCGGAAATGATACCAGCTTCATCGAGCATTTGTTTCCTGCTCTCGCCCGGCAGACCAAAAATAAAATGAGCCCCGACACGAATACCTTTCCGTGCAGTTTTTTCAATAGCCTCAACACTTTGTTCATATGTATGCCCCCTGTTAACCCGTTGGAGAGTTGAATTATAAACCGATTCAACACCATATTCAATGATCACATAATATTTTTCAGCCAGTTTACTTAAATAATCCAGTTTTTCATCATCCACACAATCAGGACGAGTTCCAATAACCAATCCAATAACACCGGGAAATCCTAAAGCTTCCCGGTAAATTTTCTTTAAGACCTCCAATGAAGCGTATGTATTGGAATAGGCCTGAAAGTATGCAAGATATTTTGTTGCTTTTCGATATCGTACTTTATGAAATTCTATACCCTGCTTAATTTGCTCACTTACTGTTTTTTCAGGCTTGCAATAAGATGGATTAAAAGCATTATTGTTACAATAGGTACAACCACCTTTTGCAAGAAAGCCATCCCTGTTAGGACATGTAAAACCGGCATCAATACTCACTTTCTGAACCCTTTCTCTAAATATCTTTTTGAAATAGTTCGAGTAAGCATTAAACCTTCTCTCATGTCCCCAGTTATAGACTTTTTTGCTCATAAATAATCCCGATGTAGTATTATGT
>JADFUQ010000101.1 GCA_015222065.1 Bacteroidota bacterium | reverse complement strand
TGAGGCATTCCCCATACTCCAAAACTTACAATTAAACAATAGGATATAAGTCCAGCATAACCCCAAACTCCAGGCGTTGAAAGGAGACCAGGATCTATTGCAGCAAGCCTTTCGTTTACAGCTGTTAGTCCTCCAACTGCAATAAGTGATTTTGATGTAAGGAGAAAAAGACCAACAATCATTATAAGAGCCTGTATAAAGCTCGTCCAGACTACCGCAACATATCCGCCAATTGTAACATAGAGAATAATTATTGTACCTGAAATCAGAATGCCGTAAATATAAGGAATTTTCATCAGCACCTCAAAAATATGTCCCATTCCTTTAAGAACACTAACATTGTAAATTATCATAAATATAAATATCACAATCGCTAAAAAGAATCGTGTTTCCGGTGCCTTAAACCTCTCTGAAATAAAACCTGGAATGGTCATCGTTCCGAATTTCTGAGTATATTTTCTTAATCGTTTCCCGAGAAATATCCAACACAATGTGCACCCTAAAAGAACATTTATAGCCCCTACCCAGAGTGTAGACATTCCAAATTTATAACCAAAGCCACCTCCACCAATTATTACAACAGAAGAAAAATAAGCAGCAATAAAAGATAGAGCCGTAACAAAGGGACCGATATTCCTTCCGCCTAAGTAAAAATCCGATATTCCTCTGGTTCTTCTGCTGGCAATTAAACCAATCCCGATAACTATAAACATATAGAAAATTATAACTATCCAGTAAATTTTAATTTCACTCATAGTTTATACTTTTTTCTTTTTATTATCTCTTATATTCTTATCCAATGCCTATTAGTATTATTCTCTTTTGTTTTCCCTTTTGTTAGCTTTTCTCTTCGATAACTGCAAATCTATAAAAGCCCAGGTAATTGCAATAATAATAGACACTGCAGTAACAACCCAGGCAAAAAAGGTTGACCAGGGAGTTTTAAATGGTCCCATTTAATCTCCTTTATTTATTAGAAGAAATACATCAATCCAACAAATGAGGAATAATCGTACCTGAGCTCACTTCGAGTCTTAATTGGAATTTTAACAGATGCTTCCAGGATGAGACCTGTAATAGATTTATTTGTTAACCCAGGACAAAGTTCAAATACATATTTTTGATCAACTCCTGAACCCACGACATTACCGTTTGCTTCCCCGACCAGAGCAAATTGAGCAGGAAGTGAATATTCCAATGTTGCATTGTAGAAAAACATATCAGGAATATCGTTACCATTAACCTTACCATTGTACCAGTAACCACAACTAATATGGGATTTTAATAATACTAATTCTTCTGTTACGAGAAGTCCAATAAGCCCATCAATAGAACCATCTCCAAGTGGTGGATCAGCGTCTTTATCCCCTGTGGGAAATCGTGCCCCCCCAAACCAGGATATTGTTGGAATAAAATATCTCCCCTCAACAATTTTATGCTTGAAATCAAAATAGACATCGCCAATCCCGGTGGATTTCTGGCTGGTTCCATAATCCCTGTTTTTCATTAACATAGGTAAAGAAAGACGTATTGTAAGATAATCAAATATGCCATAGTATATCTGTGATAAAAACCCCATTGAAACATAACTGTGACCTGTTGGGAATGGTATCCATTCTTCATTATTGAAATCATAGCGTTTTGTGTAACTGTTATAAAAGAAGTGTCCTTCAAACATAAAACTTTTGCCTTTGATTGTGTTCGCACTTGAGCCTATAATGGGACTTCCATAAACGGAAGTAATAAATGCAAATATTAGGAATAAAAAAATAAAAAACTTGATTTTATTATTCATAAGATTCCTCCTTTGTTACCCTCTTTCTATAGTACCAAAACAAACCTAAGAAACATACAAAAATAATTGCATCTTGAGGAACTGAAGAATAAAAAATAATTTCCCGAAATTCATCATTATCAGCGGCATTTTCTAATTTTAGGTCATCCATTAAATCTGTTTCAATAAATGCATAACATTTTGTAATAAATGAACCCTGCCATATTAACTCTTCTAAGTCATTAGAATAGAAATTGTTATAGGTCTCTTCATCAATCCATTTAGCAAACTTAACCTCTGCACCTGTGAATTTCTTTTTATGGTTTGAAATAATATAAAGGACAATTTCACTATCCTGTGAACCAATGCGTGAAATCCTTAAAGGATAAACAGGATTATTCGTAGAAAAAGAAATTTTCAGGGGTTGAATGTTTGTTCCATAACTATACCAGTTTGCATTACCTGTATCACAGACAGCAGCAATGAAATAATTCCAATCTTTATTTATGTAGAATTGGAATATCTCTTCAGCATTTGCTGGAGCATTGTATCCATTATCTTCAAGGTAAGATAATAATAACGAAGCTTCTGTTGCATATAGCACTTCGTAATTAAGAAATCCTACAGTGCCATTTGAAATTGGGTCAACTCCGTTATATTCTCCTTTACCTAAATATCTATAATCTGATTCTTCTCTATTTCCAGTATTGTCACAACATCCTCCCCATCCCCTTTTAACATAATGTGGGGCTGAAAATACAGCAAGTTCGTAAAAAAGATCACTATCAGAAGAATCTACTTCTGGAACCTCAGGACAGGGAAATATCCACATAAACTCTGTTTCTTGACCTGATACTTCAACAAGTAAAATAAGGGTTTCCTCGTTATTTTTAAATGATATAACTGCTGTCTGTCCAGTTTCATATATCTCCTCGTAGTTGTGTGGAATAATACCTCCATCACCATAGAGAAAAGTACTGATAAAAAAAATCATTAAAAACAAAATCATCTTCTTCATTTTGAAAAACCAATCCCTATAGAAATTGCAGCACCTGAAAGATCTATCTCGTAGTGACTATAATATGTATATGTGTCTCTTCTCATAGTAATTGCAAGTAACTGCATCCTTCCTTTTACTTGAATAATCAAGTTTTTGTAAATTTTCCCCCAGTAACCCATTGCAAAGTGTGAACCTATTGCTCCCCCTGATTCTGAATATTCTTCTCCCCATTCCTTCGCATGAACAATATCAAATCCTGCTTCAAAGAATGGAGTTCTATTCTCAAATCTTCTATCACAAACCCGAAATCCTAATCCTATCTTTCTTTGAAATAAAGTTAAATCATATCCTTCAAACTCATAATCTTCATACCATGAATAATAATAAGCCCCTTTTACCTGTGAAAATGAAAGCTCTATTACCCCATCCAGTGAAGGAGAAATATTTGTGCTGAATTCAAAACCAAAAGCAGGAGATAGACTATAAGTAGTATTCATCCAATCATCAACATATCCTTCTATACCTGTTGTTAAAATAAAGTTATAATAAATCTTATCACAGGAAACAGAAGAGGTATCCTTTTCAACCGCAAAAAGATTAATAGAAAATGCTATTAAAAAGAAAATAAGAAAAGGAATTATTTTCATAAACACTGTTCTCTTCATCACTTATCCCTCCATTACTAAACTCCACAGGTCGGGCACCCACCTGCATATTCTGAATCTACCGTAAAAAATTCTCCATCAAGTCTCAATTTAAGATCCTCGATCAAGTTTGGGTCAGCTTTTATTTTTTCCTTGCCTACAGAACCTATGTTTAACACCTGTGTTCTTTTGCTACCATCCCTATAAATTGTTACGCCTTTACATCCAAGTTCATAGGCAAGGTTATAAACCTCTTTTACCTGTTCTGGTGTTGCTATGTGCGGGAGGTTTACCGTCTTTGAAACAGCATTATCTACAAATTTTTGGTATGCAGCTTGCATTCTAATATGCCACCCTGGTGCAATGTCGTGCGCAGTGATAAATATTTTCTTTACATCGTCCGGTATACCATCGATATCTTGAATGGAACCGTTTTTCGCAATCTCCCTCATAAGATTTTCAGAAAAGAAACCTCTGTTCTTTGCAACTTCCTTAAAATAAGGATTAACCTCCATTAATTCTGTATTATCCATAACATTTCTTATATATGCAATGGCAAACAATGGTTCAATCCCACTTGATGTATTCGCAATAATACTTATTGTTCCTGTTGGTGCTATGGTTGTAAGTGTAGCGTTTCTTTGAGCTGGATCACCTTTCTCAGCAAAAATACTCAATTCAAAATTTGGAAATGAAGATTTTTCTTGTGCCAACTCTTTCGATTTTTCCTTTGCTTTTTCACTGATAAACTTCATAACATGTTCACCCGTCTCAACCGCTTCATTTGAATTATACGGTATACTCAACTGAATTAACATGTCTGCAAACCCCATCACACCAAGTCCTATCTTTCTGTTTGCTCGCACAATT
>JADFUQ010000010.1 GCA_015222065.1 Bacteroidota bacterium | reverse complement strand
TTGGGTTGGTGAATATTTCTTTTAATGCTGCACATAATCCAGGAAGTGCACCGCTTCTCTTTTTTGTTGGTATGGGGGTTTCCACTATGGGTAACCTGCCAAGTGTCATCTGTTGCTCGAATCTTTTTCTCATATTTGAACCTTGTTTAATTTTTTACCTGAAATATTCGAATCTCATTTGTTTAACACCCTGAATATCTGCATTTTTAGCATAATAACCAAGGGGAAACCCAAGTAGATTTAAACAAGTTATCAACAATATATTACTGTATATCAATTAATTAAAAGTTTTCTTGCAGGCACTACTTAGGATAAATAATCACCTAAATAAGTGCAAATAAAAAAAGGTGTAAATCTCTAACCGGAAACCTTACACCTTTTTATAAAAATCAAAAAATGATTTCAATAGTTAAAGATATAAAGAATAAGACAATAAACCAAGGCGGAGTTTATTTTATCCACGAATTGATCAAGCAGAAAGGGATAGATAAGCTGATAAACAATAGCTCACCTGGTCACCACCCATAGGCTGTCTATAATTAACAGTGATATTATCCTTGGGTTAAGTTACAGTATCTATAGTGGAGCTGGCTTTTTAGAGGATTTAAATTTTGTTAGCAGTCAAGTAAATAAGTCTGGAGTTTTAGAAATGCCTAGTACAGATGTAGTAGCCTACCGTACAAGGCAACTAGCATACAGAGGTTGACTATAAAACTAAACGAAGCATTATCCACAACTTCAATCTGAAAATATACACAACAAGACCTTATGAAAAACTCTTAGCCGATCCTTAACAGTATTAAAGTCTTTATATCAAAATATTATATTAGGTAATCCTTTGGGTTATTAGATAAATTATGCGAAAAATATCAGAAATAACATAAAAATGTGAAAAAATCGTTAGCATTTTAGACAAAGAAAAATATGCGACAAAAGGTGTGGAACTGCCTAAAGGAATTTTTCATACAACCACATCCTTTGATATAGGTGCTATAGTCATTATGATAATTCTTGCAGTGCTATATATTTTATTTTATTAAATTTTTTTATAAGATGTTCAATTATAAAAAAAATCTTTTAAACCAGTTGATTTTTTTTACATTTGAGGGAATTGACGGTTTTCATATGTTCTAAATAATATTTTCTGAGTATAACCGGTAAAAAATTAATCACTTATATAATTCCTGAAAATTCATGAATTCAAGAGAGCGAATGTTAAAAACTCTCCTGCACCAGGAGCCTGACAGGGTCCCTTACGATTTAGCCAGTACACAGGTGACAGGTATTACAAATGGCGCTTATCAAAAGTTGATATCTCATCTGGGTATGGAAAAAGAAGAGCCGCGATGGCTCGACATAATACAGCAAGTGGTAATTCCTTCTGAAAAAATATTTACCAGGCTCAAGGTAGATACCAGAGGTTTATACCCTTTGACTTCTCATAACTGGGACGTCTATGAAAAACTGGAAGATGCCGGTAAAAACTGGTCCTATAAAGATGAATGGGGAATGATACATCATTTTCCTAAAGAAAACGGGCAATGGTTCAACCTTGTGGACAATCCATTAAAAACCGTTGATTTTACGTCAGAAATCATACAGAGTCACAACTGGCCCGATGCAGCTGACCACAGACGAATAGCAGGATTAAGGGATAAGGCCCTGGAGTACAGAAAACAGGGGAAACTAGTGGTTATTAAAGGATTATGTGCCGGACTATTTGAAATGACCCAAAGAATCAGGGGAATGGAAAATGCTATGCTCGATCCCTTTTTGTATCCGGGGGAAAGCGATCTGCTGATCGGTATTATCACCGATCTTAAAATTGCTTTTTGGAAAATGGCGTTGAAAGAGCTGCATGACGTAGTTGATGTGGTATCAGAAGCTGATGATTACGGTTCTCAGGAGTCACAACTAATTGCACCCGATCAATTCAGAACGGTTTTCAAACCCCATCTCAAAAGGCTGATCAAAGAAATTAAAAAGGCTGCACCGGAGGCTTTTATCTTTTTTCATTCATGTGGTAACATCCGACCAATCATTCCCGACTTCATAGAGATTGGGGTAGATATCCTGAATCCCGTTCACATTACGGCGAACGATATGGACCCTAAGCAACTAAAAAAGGATTTTGGAAATGATATTACTTTCTGGGGCGGAGGTATTGAAACGCAGGAAATCCTTCCTTTTGGAACACCCGGGCAGATTAAAGACCAGGTAAAAAAGAACCTGGATGTTTTGGCTCCGGGTGGCGGGTTTGTATTTAATACTGTCCATAACATTCAAAGCGAAGTACCACCTGAAAATATAATGGCCATGTGGAATACACTGGAGGAATTTGGCACGTACTAAATAAAAGGAAATGGAATGATGGAATAGTGGAA
>JADFUQ010000580.1 GCA_015222065.1 Bacteroidota bacterium | reverse complement strand
GAAGCTATGGAATATATTGGAGAAGATGAATATGTTGAAGTAACCCCGAAATCTATTCGCTTAAGAAAAATATTGCTTAGTGAACACGAAAGGAAGAAGAAAAAGAAATCGGGGGATAAATAGATGAGAAAATTAAGAATAGCTGTAGCTCAGTTTGAACCAAAAGATGGCGACAAGGATTATAACCTTTCAGTTATAGAAGAATTAACTTTCAAAGCAAAAGAGTCAGGGGCAGAAGTAATTAGCTTTCACGAACTGTCAATTACTGCTTATACTTTTTGCAAAAACCTCAGTCGTGTTGAATTAGAAGATATGGCAGAGAATGTTCCGGATGGGAATAGTACTAAAAAATTGATTTCCATTTCAAAAAAGTACGATATTCCAATTTTGGCAGGTTTGGTAGAGATAGATAAAGGGGAAATTTATAATACTTATGTCTGTGTGAACAAAACCGGAGTAATTGCAAAATACAGGAAGATACATCCTTTTATTAGTAAATACTTGAGTCCTGGAAGTGAATATGTCGTCTTTAACCTCAAAAACTGGAAATGTGGGATACTTATTTGTTATGACAATAATGTGATTGAGAACGTAAGAGCAACATCTATTTTAGGAGCTGAAATAATATTTGCTCCTCATGTTACAATGTGTACACCTTCATCAATGCCCGGACGGGGGTATGTTGACGATAAATTATGGCAGGAAAGAGAAATAAACCCTGATCCGCTTCGAAAGGAATTTGATGGTCCCAAAGGCAGGGAATGGCTGATGCGGTGGTTGCCGGCCAGAGCATATGATAATGGTGTTTATTATGTTTTCACTAATCCGATTGGATATGATGGGGAGCATCTTAAAAATGGTAATTCTATGATACTTGATCCTTATGGTGATGTGCTTACAGAAATAAAGTCATTTGAAAACCATATTAGTATCGCTACAGCTACAGATGATAAATTAACGCTGTCAGGTGGATATCGTTATAAAAAGGCCAGGAAACCAGCACTTTATAAAGATATAATCGGAGCAGATCACAGCTCTGAAACTAAACCAATATGGTTGAAAGACTAAAAGCAGGAACACACAGCAGTGTTTTTACTTACCGCATAAGACTCGTATTCACCCGGTGAGTATTTAACAAAATAACCAAAACACAATGATTATGGAACAGAATAACAAGTATTTACGACATACGTATTCATATTTGGCTTTACGAAAAGCGGTAGGATGGATAGGCATATTATTACCGTTCACATTAATGCTTGGTGTTTTTTTAATATTTAAGGGAGAAATCATTCAAAAATCCATTAGCCATTATTACCATAGCGGTATGAGTGATGTGTTTGTTGGTGCTCTCTGTGCCGTAGCTTTATTTATGTTTTTTTATAGTGGACATGATAAATTGGATGACTGGACGGGAAATGTTGCCGGTTTTTTTGCAATTGGTGTAGCCTGGTTCCCCACCACAGAGGTGGGGTCAAGTGACCTGACAGGCAAAATTCATTTTACCTGTGCTGTCCTGTTTTTTCTTACTCTTGCTATATTTTCATTATTCTTATTCACAAGGAAAGGATTGAATCCAACACCGCAAAAGTTGACAAGAAATAAGATTTACGTAATATGTGGCCTTATCATGATTGCTTGTCTGGTTGCTATTGCGATATACCTGAATTTTATCCATAATGATAACCCGGCATCTGGTTTTGTGTTCTGGGCTGAAACCGTTGCTCTAATTGCTTTCGGTGTATCCTGGCTTACCAAAGGAGGAACTCTTTATCCTGATAAATGATTTTTTTACATTAAATGAATAGCGTTAAAAGGAAATTTTCAACTACATCCGCAGGCTGGGACCCGCATAGCGAAAATTACGTTTTCCAGGTTTGGCAGAATTAAAGATGGATAATAAAAATTTAAAACTTTGGACATTTTAACATTCCAAACTTAAGGCACTGAATAGTTACAATAATCGTCTTTTTTATACTTTTTTGATTAATGATTGATATTTAAGAATTAAAAGATTGAATGGATTGATAGACGGACATTTTTAATAGATTAACGAGTAAAACTTTCAATTTTTGATTAACTCGCATCAAAGAAATACTAACCTAATATTTATGATTGATAAACGGACATTTTTAATAGATTAACGAGTAAAATTTTCAGTTTATTTCAGTTGCCAGGAGTGTCAGATTAGTTGACTTGAGCCTTGTTTTTTATTAACTTGCATCAAAGAAATACTAATCTAACATTTATGGAAACAGATGTTATTAGCGATAAGCCAGACATCAGACTAAAGCAGCAAGTTCAACCAGGCTACGATAGTGTTGTACCTAAACCTAAAGAGACAGAGATCAATTCTGTTTTCGAGAGCTTTACTGCTGAGGGTGATGAATCTTTCCTTGATTACATTAATTGGTTGGGCCTCTTATACAAGACCAATGTAATTGTACTCTCCGCTACGCAGCATTATTATTATAATGTGGATGATTTGGCAGAGGTTGGGACTATTATAAATCTTAAGCAACTTAACCGTGAAAAGCAAATAGGTAGATTCCTGAAATCAATTGCCTACGGTTTGCTTCCTGAAGGTACCCTGGTAGGTTGTTTTATTGATCATAATAGGATCAACGGGAATCCGATGAGAATACACCCCTCTGGAAGCCATTATTTAGAACATACTGATCTTGTTGAAAATGGGATTATTTCCCCTAACCCGATATTCAACAGGATCATAAATATTTTGGATTCGAGGATATTCAGGAGACTTACCGAGAATATTGTTCGCAGGTTGTTGAAAGATAGCGGTTTTAGAGTAGAGAATATGACCGAGATAAATGGGATAACATACTTTTATTCCAGAAAGAACTTAGGTCTTAATTAATCCCGTAATTTTTTT
>JADFUQ010000579.1 GCA_015222065.1 Bacteroidota bacterium | reverse complement strand
CAAAGGCGCTAGGTTCAGGGCCTAGTCTCGTAGGAGTTCGAGGGTTCGAATCCCTCCTCCCGCATAATCTTAATACACTTGCGGAAATAACCGGATTTAATCCTGAAAACGCTATACAGACCCGGGACAATTTGTCCAGAGTATACCGGTGACTGCGGGATGGGGGATTCATGCTTCCAAAGGTGAAACGAAATCCAAAGCAGCTTCTTCAAATAGAAATAGGTGTTGAAAAGACGGTAGTACCAATCTTATGTTCAGATATCTATAAGCAAAGCCTCAAGTACCTATTCAATTTCTCACAAATAAATTATAGTTTTTAGTTCTTAGCTTTTTGCCAAGCTTCATCAAATTGTTTTTCACTTGGTGGGTATAAACCATACCAGTTATGTTTGAATACTTTTTCTCGCTCAACATTTAAATCTTCAACAATTTCGGTGAAGCCATCACCAGGTTTTCCGGTTTTTTCATTTACAACCAGAATTGTCAAATGAGGCAAGTTATTTTGTGTGCAAAAGTGCATTATGTGACCGAGTTTATAAGCAAACACACCAGCTCTTTCGAAGCCCAATAAGTCTGCTAGGATGCCATACGTTATTGTCTGGCGGTTATGTGCTTTAGATATAAGAATCTGCCAAATTTGGACCGCACGGGAAGCATTCGATGGATTATCATCAAATTTTTTAATCATCTAAATCATCCTTCTTTTTGGTCATTATTACCAAAATTTAATTTTCAAACACTTACAAAGTATATTATACTTATGAAATAGTATTTATTGAAAAAAATCTTCTGAGAATCAAATTTATATAAATTTATTATTATACAAACAATTCATTATAAAAAGGGATTTTATGGATCAGAAATATCAAATTAATAGTGATTTTGCAAAATGTATAGCTAAAAGAATTGAAATAAGCAAGAAAATGGGATATTGTTTTTCTTTTTGCTTTGAAGATTTTAAAATCTTAATTGGTTATACTGGTACCACTCAAATTCCTCAAAAGATGATTGGCCGAGTTAATGAAAAATTTAATGAATTCTTGGATGTTTGTCCTTCAGGGAAGAGATTTAAGATTGGTGAGAAGAACAGCCGAATTTATTTTGATTTTGAAACTATTGATAATACTAGTCTTAAAAAGAAAAAACAGCAGATAGTAGACTTATTATTGAAGAAATCCGGTTTAAATCAAACTGAAATTCAAGAGGAAATTGGAATGAGTAATTTAACTAGAAAGGCTATCCAAGAATTATATAATGAAAAAAGCATCGTTAAGGATAGACGCAAATATTACTTAAATAATTCATAAGAAATTAAAAAATGAAAGCCTGAGCATCAATTGTGATGCCCCGTGTTTTTCAAAACGAGGTCCGTGACCACAAAATAACCAACCCCATGCTCGCGTAGCAACAGGAGTTCTTCGCATTTCAATCTGCATGCCCACTAAAAAACAGAACCTTAACCTATACGTGTCCTTACCAAAAATTCTTTTTCAAGTTTTGAGCGAGTCTCTTTGAACAATTCCCTTATCCTCGTT
>JADFUQ010000578.1 GCA_015222065.1 Bacteroidota bacterium | reverse complement strand
TAATTGCGTTGCACCACTTCGTGGATTACACAGGGCAAGCAATTTCACAGGGTAAACTTCCCTACGGGGCAGGCAAAATACAAATAAACTTCAAATTCTAATGACTAAAAAATCAAACAAATTCTTGTATAAGTGTTGTTTGGATTTTGTTTTTTCAAACATTGGATATTATTTGTTATTTGTTTTTTGAGATTTGTTATTTAGTACTTATATAATCTTTGTTTGACTTTATGGACAGCCCCAAAATATGCAATTTTTATTGACCTGATCTTTTTTCCCTGTCTATTTCCCTTTTAGCATCTTTTTGTTTTATATCCTCCCTTTTATCATATTCCCTTTTTCCTTTTGCCAGCGCTATTTCAAGTTTTGCAAGTCCTCTTTCATTCAGGAAAAGCCTTGTTGCAATAATAGCATACCCTGACTCTTTTGTATTCCTTTCTAATTTATTTAGCTCCTTACGGTTAAGAAGCAGTTTCCTGGTTCTCTTCGGATCGTGATTGTAAAAAGAACCAAACTTATATTCAGAAATATGCACTCCTGTGACAAATAATTCATGGTTGATAAAATGGCAATATGAATCTACCAGGCTGGCTTTGCCAAAACGGATCGATTTAATTTCAGTTCCGGTTAGAATAATACCAGCTGTATACTTCTCAATAAAGAAATAATCGAAAGAAGCTTTTTTGTTTTTTATGTTTATTAACTGTCCCATAAAATTGTTCAAAGATAAGAAAACAGTACTAAAAGCAGAAGAGGTAAAAAAGAAAGTGCCACTAAAACATTAAGACACTAAATCCCACAAAAAACCCATTTTTAACTTTGGACCCGGCACTTAGCGCCAAGTAACTTTATTAATATTTTTTTCAGGTTAAGTTTGATGCCAATAAATTTGTGTAATTTTGAATAATGGCAGAAAAAAGTAATATGATAACAATCCTGGGACCAACAGCATCGGGTAAAACGGCATTGGCTGCTAATGTAGCATACCGGATGAATGGTGAAGTTATCAGTGCAGATTCAAGACAGGTTTACAGGAATATGGATATTGGAACAGGTAAAGACTATGATGATTACATTATTGAAGGCAGGGAAGTTCCATGCCATCTTGTGGATATATGCAATGCCGGTGAGAAGTATTCTGTTTACAGGTATCAGAAGGATTTTCTGACTGTGTATAATGAAATTGAAGGCAGAAATAAACTGCCGGTATTGTGTGGTGGCACCGGGATGTATATTGAAAGTGTATTGAAAGGATACAGATTGCTAAAGGTGCCTGTGAATAAAAACCTGAGAGATAATTTGGAAAGAAAAACCATGGATGAAATGAAAAATATCCTGGAGGGCTATGGAGATTTGCATAATATCACTGATATTTCACAAAGGAAAAGACTTGTGAGAGCTATTGAAATTGCAAAGTATTATTCAGACCATAATACTGAAGAAGAAAAGTTTCCGGAAATAAATTCTCTTGTTACAGGTATAAAGTTTGACAGGAATTCAAGGAGAAAAAGAATCTCTGAACGCCTAAAAAAGAGGTTGGAAGGTGGTATGATAGAAGAGGTTAAAAACCTGCTTGAATCGGGTGTCTCTGAGGAAACACTGATTTATTATGGTCTAGAATACAAATTTATCACATGGTACCTGCAGGAGAAGATCAGTTATGATGAAATGTTCAGTCAACTTGAAACATCAATTCACAGGTTTGCCAAAAGACAAATGACATGGTTTCGACGAATGGAAAGGAATGGTATTGAAATCAAGTGGCTGGATGGATATTTGCCTTTAGATAAAAAGGTTGAAATAGTAATGGAATGGTATTACGGTTAACCTGGCTTATTCCAGCACCCAGCACCCGATTTATTTAAGATACTTATCCAGCCATCCAAAAAATTCACGTTGCCAAAGAATACTATTCTGGGGTTTTAGAACAAAATGTGTTTCTTCGGGGAAGAAGAGCAATTTGCTGGGAACTCCCCTGAGCTGAGCCGCATTGAATGCCTGCAAACTTTCTGTATACGGGATCCTGAAATCATTAGCTCCGGTTATGATCATAATTGGTGTATCCCAGTTTTGAACAAATTTGTGTGGGGAAGTCGCGTAAGATTTTTGTGCAACACTATTTGATTTATCCCAATATGAACCACCCATATCATGATGAACAAAGAATATTTCTTCTGTTGCAGCATACATACTTTCAAAATTATAAATACCACAGTGTGAAATAAAAGCTTTAAACCTGTTATCATGATGGCCGGCAAGCCAGAACACTGAGAGCCCACCATAACTTGCTCCAACAGCTCCAAGACGGTTTTCATCTATAAATGGTTCTTCTTTCATTTTATCAATCGCACTCAGATAATCCTTCATATTCTGTCCTCCGTAGTCGCCCGATATTTGTTCGTTCCATTCAGTGCCAAATGTGGGTAATCCACGTCTGTTGGGAGCAACGATAATATAATCATTAGCTGCCATTATCTGGAAGTTCCAGCGGTATGAGAAAAACTGACTGACAGCGCTTTGCGGACCGCCCTGGCAATAGAGAATGGCAGGGTATTTTTTTTCAGGATCAAATCCGGGTGGGTAAATTACCCAAACAAGCATATCTTTTCCATCTGTTGTTTGCACCCATTCTTTTTCTACTTTACCCATCTTAATATTATCGTAAATATTCTGGTTGGTGAAAGTAAGCTGCTGTTCGCTTCCGGTTTCTTTATTAACCCGGAATATTTCTGTAGCCATGGACATCGACATTTTTTCACCAACGATACTATTTCCGGCAAGACTGAAAGAATTATAATTATGAACACCTTCAGTTATTTGTTTTATCTGCCCTGTTTTGAGTTCGAGTTGATAAATTTGATAAGTTGCTTTAATTCCACTGATAAAGTAAATTATATCTCCTTCATCACTCCAGCATAGATTTGAAACATTTTGGTCAAAGTTTTCAGTCAGATATTTCTTGTTGCCTGTTGCCATATCATAAACAAACAATCTGTCTTTATCAGCTTCATATCCCGGAGTTTCCATGCTTTGAAAAGCAATTTTTTTACCGTCAGGTGAAAAAACGGGATATTTATCATAACCGGGCATCCCCTCTGTTATGTTTTCAGTTTTCCCAGTTTCAAGATGGTATAGATAAATGTCTGAATTTGTACTGATAGCATAGTCCGAACCGCTTAACTTTTTGCATGTGTATGCAATTATTTTCCCATCAGGGCTCCATGTTATTTCGCTGAAGTCGAAATATGGCGAAAGAGGAGAATCAAAACGTTCTCTTTGCATAATGTCTTTCCCTTCTGTAATCCCTTCAGTTAAATAGTCAGAAACAAAAATGTGACTATAACTATAATCATGCCACTTGTTCCAATGCCGGTACATCTGGTCGTTGATGATCCTGACATTAACAAGTGGCAGGTCAGCATAGATATCGCTGGCTGTTTTATCAATCTTTACATCTTTGGTAAACAGTAGTTTTTTCCCATCAGGTGAATACTCGAAATCATTTATTCCACCATCAATATTGGTTATCTGGTTTAAATTGGTTCCATCAGGATCTGTTTCCCACAATTGTGTTGTGCCGCTTTTCCCGGAAATGAATCCTATTTTTGATCCGTCCGGATACCACCGGATATTGTATTCACTCCCCGGTATATCTGTGATTAGTTTTACTTCACCACCTTCAACAGGCACACTATAAATTGACCGGTCGCTTTTGTTAGTTTTGGCATCATAGCGGGTAATACCGAAAAGTACTATTTTCCCGTCAGGAGAAACGTTAGCACCCCCCAGACGGCCAAATTTCCATAGAATTTCCGGGGTTATTCGTCCATTATTTATTTCTTCTTCAGTAAGTTGATTAGAGAAATCGGCTTTTGTGT
>JADFUQ010000100.1 GCA_015222065.1 Bacteroidota bacterium | reverse complement strand
TTACTAAATGATTCATTTGCTTCAATATAATTTGAGCCAATAGAACCAGATGAACGAACAACTTGCTTTGAATCTTCAATATTTGCAATCGTCTTTTCTAAAGTCTTGATAAAAAGTCTAACTTCCTTAGCAAATTGAAAGGTTCTTTCTTCTAAATCATAAGGTTTATTTATTGAATTTTGAGTCATTGAATGCTATTTTTGATTTGTATTTTGAAATTTTGGTTATTGAGATTTATTTGTTTTTTGATGCTTGTTTTTTGTGATTTTGACTATTTATTTAAATTTCCAGACTTTATAAACGGGCTCTATCTTATCACAATAATTATTCCAAAATCACATATATACCTTTTGTTTTTTCGAATCTGAAATTTATTTATAAATTTGGGCAAATGTACCTTTATTGTTTAATATGTCTCGAAAACGGCTATCACTTTTATTATCAGCACTTTTTATAATAGTTTTAATTACCGGTTATTTTTTATTTTATACAAAGAAAGATAACAAAGTCGATATTTTTCAGGCAATACCGGTTGATGCTTCATTAATCATTGAAACAGGAAATTTGAAAGGACTTATATCTGCTTTGCATGAAGAAAATCTGATATGGAAAGAATTAACAGAAATTAAGAAGTTCAAACAATTTGATAATCAGCTTGTTTTTATTGATTCTTTAGACCGGGAAGTTAAACTGGCAGCAAATATTTTCAGAAACAATAAAATTATTATTTCTGTTCATATGATTGGCAGGGATGGGATTGATTTTCTGGTATTATTTAATCTTCCTGACAGGGTGAAGGGAAAAGAAGTAGCGGAAACAATTAGTGAAATTTATCACGATTGTACTGATACCGCGAAGAAATATGGAAATACAGAAATCCATGAACTGAAGCCAAACGGTTTTAATAAAAGTAATAGTATATACTATGCTGTAAAAAACAACATTTTCATTTTAAGTTATTCAGATATTTTACTCGAAAGTGCTATCCGTCAGATTGACCAGCCGGAATCAATTAAACAGTCGAATGGATTCAGGATAGTTGAAAAAACGGCAGGTCATAATGTAGATGCTAATTTATATATTCAGTTCAGGACATTTCCCCGGCTTGTTTCTCAATTATTTGGTGGTGAATACCAAAACACAGCATCCCAATTAACACATTTGGCTAATTGGGCTGAACTGGATGTGAATATTAAAGAAGAGGAGATACTTCTTAATGGTTTCACATATTCGAATGATTCGGCAAACAATTACCTGAATATTTTTTCCGGACAGTCGGCAGTAAATTTTGAAATGGATAAGGTGCTTCCTGCAAGCACCTCCGTTTTTATTGTTTATGGAATTAATGACCCACAGTTGTTCAGAAAAAAGTACAGGAATTATCTGGAGAGGGAAGGGCTCATTACTGCTTATCAAAACACATTAAACGAGATTAAGAATAAAGCAGGATATGAACTGGAAGAAGAGTTCTATGCATTTCTTGGAAAAGAAGTAGGGTTTGCCATGACCGATATTAAAAATGTTGATAAATCACAGAACAGTATCGTTGTTATTAAAACCAGGAGCAAAAGTCTGGCAGAGGAGTCGCTTAAAAAATTTATTTCAGGTTATTGTAAACGGACAAATCAATCCTATTCAAACTTTGTCAGTTATTGTAAAATAGATGATGAAACTAAAGTTCCGGTATATAATTCACCAGTTCACTTTATCCCGGAGAAGCTTTTCGGTAAGATTTTTGGCGGATCTGCATTCCCTTATTTTACGTTTGTTGATAACTACCTGGTATTTGGTAATTCATTTCAATCATTATCGAAAATTATTCATAACAATATTCTCCAAAAAACTCTTCATAGTGATCTTCATTACCGTGAATTTGCCGATGAGCTTTCTGACAGATACAATTTTTATTTCTATATAAATATTCCCCGGGGACACTCACAAATAGCAAATTATCTTGCCAAAGAGGTTCAGGAAGGCTGGAAAAGTGAAAGCAAAATTGTAAATAAGTTACATGCTTTTGCAATACAGTTCAGTGAAAGTAATTCGATGCTTTATAATAATGTTTTTCTAAAATATCAGCCTGTTTACAGGGAAGAAGCACAGACTGTCTGGCAAAGCCTGCTTGATACAAGTTTTACATTTAAGCCTCAACTTCTTGAAAATCATTATACAAATAACAAGGAAGTTTTTGTTCAGGATCATAGTAATAAGATTTATTTAATTAATTCTGCAGGCAGGGTTTTATGGAAATTGCATCTTGAGGGAAAAATTATTGGGCAGGTTTATCAGATTGATTTATATAAAAATGGAAAGTTACAGATTATATTTAATACAAGAGAAAAACTTTATTTAATTGACAGAAATGGTAATCATGTGGAACGATTTCCTGTAAGGCTCAGATTCAAAGCTACATATGGGATGTCTTTGTTTGATTATGGTAATAACAGAGATTATAGAATTTTTATTCCCGGTGAGGATAAAAAGATTTATGTTTACAATAAGGAGGGGAATATTGTAAGCGGTTGGTCATTTGGACACACTGAAACAACTATTGATTCATATATCCATCATTTCAGAATTGGAAATAAGGATTATATTGTGGCTGCGGATGATAACAGGATATATATATTAGACAGGAAAGGCAATACGCGGGTAAAAATGATGGAAAATATTGCTGTTTCAGAGAACAATGATATTATTCTCGATATTAGAAGTGCTGATGCTGACCCCCGAATGGTTACAACTGATAAATCGGGAACAGTTTGTTTTGTTTATTTTAACGGTAAAATTGAAAAGGAGAAAATTAAAGATTTCTCGCCTGAACATTTTTTTAATTATATGGATATTAATGGAGATGGTTTTTTTGAGTATATTTATATTGATAATAAGAAACTTGAAGTTTATAGTTATAGTAAATCATTATTATTTTCCTATTCATTTGATGATATTATTGAATGCAGACCAATTGTATATACTTTTTCATCAACCAATAAAAAGATTGGAGTGGTTTCGGAACAGACAAACAAAATATACCTTTTTAATAACGATGGTAAACTTTATAAAGGCTTTCCCGTAAGTGGGAACACCTTATATTCTATTGGGAGATTTAAGCGAAATGACAGGAAATATAACCTGATTGTTGGAAGTAAGGATAACTTTCTGTATAATTATTCTGTTAAATAAGAGCGATGGGGCGAAGAGGCGACTGGGCGAGAGGGCGAATAAGAGAAGAGGGAAGAACGAATCGCAGAGACGCAAAGATGCAGAGACGCAAAGAAGATAAAGGTGAAGAGGTGAAGAAGAGAGAATAAGCCCGGAGGGCTTAAAATCAGATAGCCCCGGTTACGTCCGGGGGAACTATGTATTGCAATAAATACACAACCCCGGACGGGGTTGAAGTTTGGGTTTGTAACCAGTAACCAGTAACCAGAAATGATTAATAATATAAACAGATGAAAAAAAGAATTATTTATACCGGACTGGGAATTATATCATTATTTACATTGATTAATTCCTGTGTTAAAGAGACTTACGACATGGAGAAACTCTCCACCAAGGCATCTATAGATATCGGGGTTTCGGTTCCTGTGGTTAAAGGTAGTCTTACTCTCGGAAACGCGATTGAGTCTAATGATACCCTGAGGTTTTTGGAGGATAATTCAATAAGCATTGTTTTTGAAGAGGATTCATTATTTACCTTTGATGTTTCGGAGATACTGGATATACCCGAACAGGATGAACATAACAAGATTTTTAAGGTAGGAGCATTGGCACTTGATGACTTTTCGGACAGTGGATCAGTTAATCTTGATAAGATCAGCTCCGGTTTTCCCCCTGCTCTCAGGGCTACTATTGAGGCTCTTGACGGTAGTTCAGGAATATTTCCACCTATCCCATCTTTACCCGGGGATTCTGTAACAATCAATTCTTTCGCTAATTTTGCCTGGGTTGAATTTAGTTCAGGGACTGCCACTATAACAATCACTAACAACCTGCCTGTTGAAGTTGATCTTGAAGTTGCACTAAGAAACGCCTCTGATAACAGTCAGATAGGGAACTCACTTTTTTTTAACAATATTCCTGCTGGAGGTACTGCAAATTCCCAGATGGATTTAACCGGAGAGATTGTTACAAATTCACTTATAGCGGAACTGGTTTCAATAAGCTCGCCCGGAAGCTCTCCTGACCCGGTATCAGTAGATATGGACATAGATAATATAAGCGTTTCTGTAGCTACATCTGATTTAACTATTGTAAGAGGGCAGGCTTATTTACCCGAGCAGTTGTTTTTATCGGTTGCTGATACTATTCAGTTTAACCTTGACAATGATGTGGAGGTCACCTTTTTAGAATTTAATACAGCACATATTGATTATACCCTGGAATCTCATTTTGCAGAGAATATGGAGGTTGTTATTACACTTCCTACTTCTTTGGCAGGAACTGATACAACACGGTTTGCGATTCCTTTAGGTGCAAGTGGCACACAATCAGGACAACTTTCACTGAATAACACTGTTAATGATTTCTCCGTAGATCCTGCTCAGCCCTACAATTCCATCCCGTTTAAATATGGATTATCTGTTAAACCTTCCGGAGGAGGGATGGTGGATTTTGATCTGACTGATTCGGTTAATTTAACCTATAAGATAACTGATATTGATTTCTCATATGTTGAAGGATATTTTGGGCAACATAGTTTTGATGTTGATGAAGATTCAATTGATCTGGAGATTGAGGAAATTGAAGACCATATTTCAGGTACTATTACATTTACTAATCCAATAGTTAATATTAATTACTCTAATTCAGTCGGAGTTCCTGTTTCGTTTGATCTTAATCTTATTGGCAGCAACAGTGCAGGTGAAACAAAAGGATTGAATGCATCAATAATGAATATTGCTTATCCTGCTGACAGGGATAACAGCCCGGTTGTTTCAACAGAATCATTCAACAAAGACAATACTGATATTGTCGAGCTTATTGAAATAAGGCCAAGCAAGATCACTTATTCAGGTGGAGCAACAGTGAACCCGTCAGGTAAGCAGGGGTGGGATAATTTTGTTACCGGTGAGAGCAGTGTTGTTGCCGGTTTGGAAGTAGAAATACCATTTGAATTTAGGGCAAATAACCTTACACTTCAGGATACACTGGAGAATCCTTTGAAGCCGGAAGATAGCCAGGAGGATGAAGATTTCAGTATTGATAATATTGAGAGCGCAAGTTTGCATTTGCTAATAAATAATGGCTTTCCGTTGGAAATAGGATTTAATATTCAATTGTATGATTCTACTGCAGATCAGGTGTTGGCTACATTAGATGTGCCTGTTTTGTTTCCCGCAGCACCTGTTGATGCAAACGGAGTTGTTACTGAACCAACAGAAGATACAACGACAATTGTAATAACAGGTGATTTTCTGGAAAATCTTGAAATTGCAGACGAACTTATTGTTAGAGGTTTGTTAAATACTTCTAATAATGGTTCTCAAGTAGTAAAAATACTTACAACCTATACTATTGACTTTAAATTTGGAGTCAGCACACGTGTATCATACGAATTTGACTTCGATGATTCGGATGATAACTAGTATCAAGTCAAAAGTCGAAAGTGAAGAGAGAAGAGGAGAAGAAAGAAGAAGTTAAAAGTTGAAAAAATATATATCATGATAAAAAAAAGATCAGTTTTTCTTAGTTTTATTTTCCTTGGAATGTTAGTGATTCCCTTTACCATGGAAGCACAGGAGAACCAAACACTTTATTATATGGGACTCCCACAATCAAGACTTATGAATCCCGCGTTACAGAGTAGTTGCGGTTTATATTTGGGACTACCGGCTGTTTCATCCGTTTATTTTCATTATTCAAACAATAGTTTCAGTCCTGATGATTTTATTTTCAAAGGAACCGGTGAGTATGCCGATTCACTTATCACTATTCTTCATCCCAGTTATAATATTGCTGATTTTCTTGATAAGCTTCCCGGGAGAATATATATTTCACCTGAAGCTCATGTTCAGTTGTTTGCCTTTGGGTTCAGGAGTAGAGATATCTATTTTACTTTTGATATTACTGAAAGGGCAAATTTATTCCTCTCCTTACCGAAAGATTTTATGACACTTGCTTTTCATGGGAACAATGCGTTTGTTGGAGGCACCGCTGATTTTTCGGATCTCACCTTTGATATGACTGAATACAGGCAATACGGAGTAAGTCTTTCAAAGAAAATCAACAAAGATTTAAGCTTTGGAGCAAAAGGTAAACTGTTATTCGGAAAAGCTAACCTTTCTTTAAAAAATGCAGACCTTGGAATAACTATTGATGAAGGAAATGTTTTCACTCATACTTTGCATTCCGACATCAGTCTTAATGTGTCTGCTCCGATTACAGTTACCACAGATTCGGAAGGGTTTGTTGAAGATCTTGAAATAAGCGAGGAGATGGATACGGATGATGGAATTATTGATTTTATTATGAATACGGGAAACATGGGGGTTGCAGTTGATCTGGGAGCTGTATATGACATAACTGATGATTTCACACTATCGGCAAGTGTAGTGGATTTAGGGTATATTAACTGGAAGCAGGATGTATATAATTTTGTTTCGAAAGGGACATTTAATTTTGAAGGAATTGATACCTCACCGGAATTTGATGTAAATGATGACAGAGATCTTGGTGATGTGGCTGAAGCAATGCTCGATAGTATTGCTGATATATTTAAACCTTTGTCGCAGGAAGAAACTTATAAAACTATGCTTCCAACCAAGATATATCTTGGGGGTACATTCAATGTGAGTGAAAAATTAAATCTGGGATTGCTGTCAAGATCGCAGATATATAAGGGAAAGATACAACAAGCTCTAACAGTTTCGGCCAATACTAATCTTGGTAATGCCTTGATGACCAGTGTGAGTTATACCATGTCTAATAATAGTTATAACAACCTGGGTGTGGGACTTAGTTCTCGCGGAGGTCCTTTCCAGTTTTATTTTGTCTCCGACCATATCCCTGTTACCTTTAACAAAATACAATTCGAAGACAACGGTGATGTTACATCGTTTCCGTTCCCAACAAATATGAAGAGGATCAATATCCGGTTTGGATTAAATGTTGTTTTCGGATGTAACGCGAAGAGGTTTAAAGATAAGCCATTGGTATTGTGAGGAAGAGTTGAGTAGTT
>JADFUQ010000577.1 GCA_015222065.1 Bacteroidota bacterium | reverse complement strand
GTTGTTATAATCAGTATTCTAAGTCCCGTTAGGGACGAAATATTAGTTAGTTTAGTTTAAGATACACAAAATAGAACAGAGCCGATGAGTAACGTTATTTTTATTTCTTTAACCATCTTATAATCCGTGGCAACTTATTAATCCGGAGACCGGGATAATAAAAAACCTTTCCGCCAAAACTTTTATAAAATCTTGCCAGATTTTTATCATTGCTTCCTTCAAAATCTAAAATCAGTTTTTTTCCTGCATTCTCTTCAATAAAACTGTCAATAATCCCATACATGGCTCTCTTTTCCCGTCCTTCTTCAGTATTGGCAGAAAACAGGAAAACAGCACGTTTGTAGCAAGTTATAAAAAAGGCTCCGGCAAGAAATCTGTCTTTTTGGTTTTTTGCAACAAACATCCTGCCTGTTCTTTTATCAAATGCAGTATCCATTACTTTTTTCAAGCCGGAATAATGAATATCCTTGATCTTTGGCAAGGTCTTGCCCATATTTGATCTGAACATCCTGATTAAGAGATCGCTATCTTTTTCTTCATTCAAAACAATATTTTCACCATTGAATTTCCTCAGATTTTGTATTGCATTCTCTGAATAATTACTTCGTAAAGTTTCAAGATCATCAGACAGATCAAGTTCAATATTAATATTCATATTAACCTGAAAATCTTTCACGGTAATCCTGATTGCCCGGTTCAGTTTGATATCTACATACCTGAAACGTTTCCCAAGAGCTTCCAGATAAGGATTGATGTTAATATATTCACAGGGTTTTCTTGAAAAAGCACCCAGTTTCTGGTTGAAAAATGGCTGGTATAAATAATTAATTCCAAATTTCTTTCCCGAAGTAAGAGGGAATACGCCTTCATAATCATTTTCAACCAATGCTTCCCATCCGGGATGAACGGCATCAAGATACCACGAAAGTGCATAAACAAGTCCCAGGGGTGACAGATTTATACAATCATCCCATTTTTTTTTGTTTATTTCCCCATGCTGCAGATATTTGATCATACGCTGTCAAGGCTTTTTATCATATCCAGATATACCTTGCTCCATCCTACCCATTCTCCTTTCTCGCTGAGCGAAGAGTTATGCCAGAGACTCATAAATGTTCCATTTACACTCCTGACCCTTTTAATAAAAAATTCGATCTTTACCAAAGCTTCCTCCAGTTCAAGTTCCTTATACTGGTTTAAAGTACCATCCATTAATTGGAACGGAAAAATCTTCAAACCTGTTTGCTCTTCTTTTTCAAGGTCGTAAAAATAAAACGGATCGGCAATCCCTGCCCGGAAACCAGGTTCGGATGGAAACCCCATTGTATAATCTTCTGTGATCCCAAGCTTTATCAGATTCCGGTAGGTATCAGGAAACTTAAGTCTCAGAAAATGCTGGCGGCTTCTCTGAACAGGTTTTCCGATGATATCAAATAAAATATCATACTCCTGTTTCAGTATATCAAAATCTTCATTCGACTGGTAGGAAGGATGAAGCCCAACCCTGGTCCTTTTTGCAAAACTGATTATCAGATCCCTGTAAGCATGCCTTGAGGGTTTAATATTCTTATCAAATTTTCCGGTTTTCCCAACCTGGAAAAAATATACTGACTCAACATTGTACTGTTGATGTATCCTGTGGAGCATTTCATAGGTATCATACGGATCTCTTAACTTTCCCAAAACCATCTTCAAACGTTCTTTTCCGCTATAAATTCCGAGTCTTGAAGGCGCTTGGATAACAGAACTGAGTGTACGTAAAATACCTTTATGAGCAAGGGCAAACGGCTGGTCAATATCAATTGTTGATATTGCACTAAATGATCTCTTTTTCAATTTTAACCGCGGGTATTTAGTTTTCAATAACTTCCCCAGTTCCAGTACCCAGTAATTTACCACCGGATGCTCGAAAAAGTCATTCTGGTATGCAATACTGTCCCGTGGGTCATAACGACCATGTTCATCAACATCATGCGGAAGATATTCCTCATAACGTGTAACCATATAGAAAGCAGCAGAAAATGGATCATATGGTATATCAGGTTCTGATCCGGTAATAAAAATAACTCTTTTGTTTTTCCACGCGGGAGCATAAATATCCCGTTCGCGAATACC
>JADFUQ010000576.1 GCA_015222065.1 Bacteroidota bacterium | reverse complement strand
GCCATAGCCATCGGATGAGGTGTGCGGGGTTGTTTAGTATCTTCAAACACGATAATTCTATAAATCCTGTCTGACTTTTTGTGGAATTTATCGTATTTAAATTCATCAACAATCCAAAATGTAATTAAAATACAGGCAGTAATTCCAACTGCAAATCCTGATAGGTTTATGAAAGTAATAGCTTTGTTTCTTCGGATATTTCTAAATGCGACTGTCAGGTAGTTTTTGAACATGATTCGCAATTTATAAATTTGAATTTCAAAGATTTCTTGTTGCTATGGTCATGTATGACTTGAACATTGCAATTGTTCAATATAAGGATTTAATTTTTGATTAAAATTAATTTAATATTTATAACTTAAAAATTACAAATGATGATAATTAGTATTTAAGCATAAAATGTTGATATGTTGTTTAACGGAAAATTCTAATTGGATGGATAAAGAAAACAATAAAAAACGTCCCTTTATTTACCAATTTTGACAAGGGAGGTTTGTCCACCATTCATACCCGCCTAGCGGTTTGGAACCGCTTGGCGGGTTACATTTTTATGTCTATGTGCTTCAAAGTAAAAAGGACCAAAGATTTTATTTTGGGCAATCAACTAATATTTTAAAACGCCTTGAAAAGCATAATAAGGTGCTTCGTATGCTATAATGATAGATAATTACAATATTTTACTTGCTGTCTTCTTCTAATTTTTTGAAATACATAGCAAAGGAACGATAAAGGAAATGTGGCCATTTTCCAAACGGAACAATTAATATACCCCATTGAGCAATAACAATTAAATGTATCATGTATAACCACAAATTATTACTGATTAGGTCTGTGTCAATGAAGATACGTACTATAAACCCGGTAAATCCCAATAAGAAAAGCCAGATAACAAATAACCAATCACTCGGATGAGAAAATTTATTTATTTCTTTGTTCTTTTTGATACGTCCAAGGATAAAATCAAACGTGAAAATAAATACTAATCCGCCAACAATATATCCGAACCATATAATAAAGGTATTTTCAGTTGAAAACCAATTGAGAAAAACTGTAGTAAATAGCAATAATAAATAACCAAATACTATTAATAAATGTTCAAGCCAGCGAAATGTGTTGTTTTCACATTTTAAGGAATTTTTTTGGGTAAACATATGTAAAATTAATTCCCAAATTCCCTTGATGTATGAGACAAGAGGTGCTTTTATTTTTTCTTTTAATATTGTAAACCAAAACATACGGATGATATTTGGAATTAATATTAAACTAGCAACAGCTAAAATTAAATATTTTTCAAAATGATGGCCAAAATCCATTATTGTCTCAGTATTGAAATGTTTAGTAAAACAAATACCAATCATCAAAATAGCTACCAAAACAAAACCAATTATTAATGCAGGCACAGAAGAATAAAAAAGACCCGAAAGTCCAGTCCAATCATATTTGGAAATGAGCCATCTTCTAAGTGACATCATTAATTCACCAGGATTTGCTTCACGTGGGCACGTTTCACTACACTCGCCACAATAATAACATAACCATGGGTCTAAAGAGTCTTCTATTTTGTTTTCCAATCCTAACACACTATAGCGAAGCATCTTCCTTGGGAAGGAATTATCCCCATCCGAAAGAGGGCATATAGCAGTACAGTTGCCACAATTGTAGCAAGCATTGATATCTACTGCACCAAATTTTTCTAAACCATCAACAAATTCCGGATTTATCTTAAGCATTTTTTAATTATTTTTTAGGTAATTTATAAAAATAATACTCGTCATCTTCATCCAAATCACCAACAGTGATATCACCGAACTTTTGCAAAGACATAACATAATAAGTCATCACATCTGTTGGGAAATTCATTTCTTCAACCATTTGTGGTATGGTTTTAGGACCTTCTTTGAGAGAAGCTTTTATTGCTTTCCTCATTCTAACGAATTTCTTTGATTTCTCTTTCACTTCATCAGGAACTGTCCTTTTCTCTTTCATTAAAGTTACAGTTAGTTGCTTTTTCTTTTCTTCTGTCATGTTTTTATACCTCCTTAATTAATCCGTCTATCATGGATTCTATTTCATTATTGGTATAGCCGATAATATCTATAGCATCTGTTGGGCAGACTGGTGCGCACATACCACAACCCTTGCAAGTGGATTCGTTCACAAACGCAATTGTCTTTATATTCCCCTTCTGTCCATCCGGTGAATATTCTGTTTTAGTAATACTGTCAAACGGACATATCTCAGCACACTTGTCACACCATTCGCATGCTTCGGGATCGATCCGGATTATGGTTGGTTCCAGTTCAATTTCTCCCTTATTGATCAGCGAATTGGACTTTGCTGCTGCAGAAAGAGAAGAAGTTATAGACTCAGTAATGTTTTTTGGTCCCTGGCAGGTACCACAGATATACATACCGTCAATAACTGTCTCTACCGGTCTCAATTTGGGATGTACTTCATTAAAGAATTTATCACTACCAACAGGCGTTTTAAGAATACCGGCAACAGTACCACTGTCTTTTCTTGGAACCATTCCTGTAACAAGAACAACCAAATCGGGTTCTATTTCGAATTCTTCATTATTTGTTAGTATATCTTTGAACTTGACCTGCAATTTTCCGTTCGCGGTTTCTACTACAGGTGGTTCATCTTCATTAAACCTGAAAAAGATATCTCCCTGACGTGAAACTTCATCAAACAACAATTCATATTTCCCATACGTCCTAATGTCACGGTATAAATGGAATCCTTTTACCGAATCAAATTTTTTCCTGCATAACAGAGCAGTATGAATAGCAGCAGTACAGCAGTACCGTGAGCAATATTTATTTTCTCCCTCTTTTTGCCGGCTGCCAACACAGTAAACATATACAATATTTTTTATCTCCCTATTGTTATATTCCAGGTTGCCATTGCTTAATTCAATAAGTCTTCTTAATTGCTGCAGTGTAATTACATTGTCCGCCTTTTTATATCCGTATTCACCTTCTTCAGGCTCGTATGGATCAAAACCCGTCGATAGAATGACAGTTCCGGTATTTACATTAAGGGTTTCCGTTTTCTGTTTCAGATCAATACAATCTTTATATTTCTCAAGGAATTTCTGATCCGGATTAAAAGAATCTTTTTCTATAGCAGGGATTTCGGGTCTGCAATTCTCATATGCCTTATAAATAGCCCTTTTTTGTGTAAGTCCGAAATTAAATTCGTCCGGTATTTCGGTTTTACATTCAGCAATAGCTTCTTTCAGTTTATCCGTATCACATTCCGGAACAATATATCTGGGATGGATTTTTATTTGTGCTTTAAAATCACCAACACTTCCGGATACACTTACCAGTTCAGCACCTGTGAAAAGCTTTATTTTATCTCTCTTCTTAATTTCATCATATAGATCACTAATAATTTCTTCACCTTTTTCATCAGTAGAAAACAATTCTCCCATTTGTGCAACTCTTCCTCCTGTAAAATGACTTTTCTCTATCAGATATACATGTGTTCCCATGTCGGCAAGACTTATTGCAGATCTCATTCCGGCTACACCGGCTCCTATAATCAAAGCAATATTCGCAGCCGAGATAGTAAAAGGTTCCAGCGCTTCGGAATATCTTACTCTTCTAACGGCTGCCCTTACAATCCTTATAGCTTTTTCTGTAGCTTCTTTCGGTTTATCAGTATGTGCCCATGAGCATTGTTCACGTATATTCGCCTGTACATAATTGTAAGGGTTTAATCCGGCTCTTTCAGCAACATTCCGAAATGTACTTAAATGAAGTTTAGGTGAACAGGATGCTACAACCATAGCATCCAGATCATTTTTTTTAATGTCCTCTATTATCTCTTTCTGAGCTGAGTCGGCACAGGCAAACATAGTAGTTTTTGACAATACTACCCCTTCCTCTTTTTCAACAACATCGCGCACCTTTTCAACATCAACATAATCTGATATATTGCCTCCACAATGACATACATAAACACCTATCTTTTCTTTCATACGTTTAAATCTTTTATGTTAGTGACGAGGTTACTTATTTTTCTACCTTTTAACAAGTTCTGTGGTATTTGTTACTCGCTCCCACAAAAACCCATGG
>JADFUQ010000575.1 GCA_015222065.1 Bacteroidota bacterium | reverse complement strand
TTTGATATTATGCACTTTATGCAAATTATTGTTTTTGTAACTAATTAAGATATAAGTATTTATTTCATCTGCGAAACGTCAGTTAATAATTGATAAATTTCATAAAACCCGGAATAACTTAAACTAATTCATAATTTTAAGTTTATTAAGCGCCTGCCTGTACTTTTGTGCATATCGATTATGTTCTCTCAGGCTTTTTGAGAAATGGTGATAACCCGACATATCTGCCCGTGCGCAAAAATAGAGAAAGGAATGATCTTCAGCATTTAACACTGCATCTATTCCGGAAATAGAAGGGATTGAGATTGGGCCTGGTGGTAATCCTGCATGCCTGTAAGTATTATAAGGAGAATTTACATTAAGATCAGATTTCAATATTCTTTTTCTTGAAAAATCTCCTATAGCAAACTTTATTGTAGGGTCAGCTTGTAACCTAATACCTCTTTCCAACCGGTTAAGATAGACACCGGCGATAGTAGATTTTTCTGTCTTCTTCACAGTTTCCCTATCAACAATAGAAGCAAGTATGCTAACCTGTTTTATTGTCATGTTTTTAGATGCTGCTTTATCTTTTCTTTCCTTATTCCAGAATTTTTCATATTCGTCAATCATTCTTTCAACAAATCCTGAAGCAGAAGTATTCCAGTAAAATTCATAAGTGTTTGGTATAAATGCTCCAATAATAGTTTCATGTGTGAATTTGAATTGTGAGATATATGTTTCATCAAGAAGCAGGTCAATTATTTCAGACGAGTCAGCTTCAATCTGACCGGCAACAATACCCGAAAGCCCTTCTAATGATCTGATATTATTGAATATAAGACTAACAGGGATTTGAGATCCTGATCGTAACAGGTTAATAAGGTCATTATTATTCAAACCATCTTCAAACTCATAATGTCCGGGCATAATGAAATTGCTATAATTTTTCTTATCAGCAACCCAGTCGAATGCTTTAATGTTTCTAACCAAACCACGGTCAACAATCATCTTCCGTACATCTTCATATTCTGAACCTGTGGGAATATTGATGTAATTGTTCTTTACATTCTCAATTACCACACCAGGGCTATAGATCCACCACAATAATTTGCCTGCTTCCAGCGCTAACAAAACAACAAAAACCAGCAAAACAAATTTAAATCCTTTTTTAAAATTCATTCCTCTTGAATCTAATCAATAATTAGAGTCTGTCTATAAACTCTATATTTCGTTTATAAAAAAATAACAAATCTCAAAAAACAAATAACAAATAATAACCAATGTTTGAAAAAACAAAATCCAAACAGCACATCTAAAAAAAAATTGTTTGATTTTTTAGTCATTGGAATTTGAGATTTATTTATTCACAAAGTAATTAATTTTCAAAGGTGTTCATGAGATCTCCGCCAGTCAGTGGATCAGTTGTCATTTGATACTTGTTATTTGCCTGCCCCGTAAGGAAGTTTACCCTGTGAAATTGCGAAGCAATATTTAACAGGGGATGACTGTACGGGGGTGCTTATGTAATCTTTGTTTGACTTTATGGACAAGCACTAATTAATTTCCTGATTTTATTTCTTCAGCCTTTTTGGGCCAGATGTAACAACTTCCTCAGGTACTCCACTGGCGAATACTTTGAAATTCTCAATATATCTTGATGCCAGAGCGTCATATTTCATCCAATATTCTTTCTTGTTTCCCCAGGCGCTGGAAGGATCGAAAACATCTTCAGGAACATTAGGACAGGATAACGGAACTTCGAAACCAAACAGTTCATCTTTCCTGTATTCCACTTTATCCAGTTTTCCTTCCAGAGCAGCATTCAGCATATTTCGTGTATGGCGAATACTTATTCTTTTTCCAATACCGAATTTTCCTCCTACCCAACCGGTATTGACCAGCCATATTTTTGCACTGGCTTTTTCAGCTTTCTTCCTTAACAGATTAGCATAATAAAAGGGATGATGAACCATAAAAGGTGCTCCGAAACAGGCGCTGAAAGTAATTTCAGGTTCAATGCCAAGACCAAGTTCTGTTCCTGCAATTTTCGATGTATAACCACTAATAAAATGATATATTGCCTGATTCATATTAAGTCTGGCTATCGGGGGTAAAACACCCTGTGCATCTGCTGTTAGAAAAATAATATTTTCAGGATGTGAATTCACCATTTTTTCAGGCATGGAATTAGGAATAAAACCCAACGGATAAGAAGCCCTTGTATTTTCGGTAAGTTCTTCATCATCAAGATCTATTTTCCGGGTTGCCTGATCGAATTTCACATTTTCAAGGATTGTTCCATAACGCCGGGTACATTCATATATTTCAGGCTCATTTTCAGCCGATAGACGAATCACTTTTGCATAACAGCCAGCTTCAAAATTAAACACTCCATAATCACTCCATCCATGTTCATCATCCCCGATAAGTTTTCTTGAAGGATCGGCTGAAAGTGTTGTTTTTCCGGTACCACTTAGTCCGAAAAACAATGCTACATCATTCTTTTCCCCAACATTAGCTGAACAATGCATTGCCATTACATCCTGTAATGGTTTTAGATAGTTCATTATTGTGAAAGCTGTTTTTTTAACTTCACCTGCATAGCTTGAATTTGCAATAACTGCTATCCTTTTTGAGAAATCTACAATTATACCAGTTTCACTTAACGTCCCGTCAATTCTCGGATCAAGTTTGAAAGATGGAGTTGAGATAACAGTAAATTCAGGAATAAACTTCCTCAACTCATCCTGATTATTAATAGTATGAAACATATTGCGCACGAAAAGGCTTTGCCACGCTTTATCGGTTATAAACCTGAAGGGAACACGGTATCTTTTGTCTGCCCCGGCATAAACATCCTGAACAAATAATTCTTCACCTTGCAAATAGGCCTGCAATCTTGATAATATTCCATTAAATTTCTCGGTATTAATAGGACGGTTATATTCACCCCAGTCAATTTTATCACCGGTAGAAGGCTCGCTCACGAAATACTTGTCATTTGCAGCCCGGGCAGTCCATTTTCCCGTATTAACAAGAAACGGACCTCCGTGAACAATTTTCCCCTCACCCCTGAATACAGCTTCCTCATACAAAGCTGCCTCAGGAATATTCCAGAAAATCTTATCCAGATGAACAAAACCATGATGTTCAAGGCCAAAATCGCTGGCCAATGTCCCGGCATGTTTAACTGCAGGTGTATCAAATTTTAAATATTTTTTCATGTTCGGTTCATTTGATTATTTTTTTATTCTATATATGCAATACTATATTGTTCAGAAAATTATTATCATTCATTTATAAAAACTGAAAGGATAATTTTCATATTTCTGCTACAACCAATCTCTAACCAATTTTCGTTCACCGATGTACAGTTCATTAGGCGAATTCGGATCGAGTGCCCACTTTATCCTTTCAATCCCTTCGATTATATCTTTTATTGAACCGCATGTTGAGAGTCTTAAATATCCATCCAAACCAAACTCAATTCCGGGCATAGTCAGTACTCTAACCTTATCAAGCAGGAATTTTGAAAGTCGGATTGAATCTTTATCATAGGTACTAAAGTCAGCAAACACATAGAATGTTCCATCCGGTTTAGTCGGTTTAACACCATCAAAAGCATTCAATCGATCCATCATTACATTCCGGTTATTTTCTAATGTTAACCTCAGGCTTTCAACCCCTGATTGTACACCTGTGATTGCTCCAATCGCTGCTTTTTGCATTAATACAGGAGGACCGGCAGTCTGATGTCCCTGAATATTAGACATTACCTCAATAAGTTTCTTACTGGCTACTGCCCATCCAATCCGGAAACCGGTCATCGCGTATTGCTTTGACACACTATTTATTATGATAAGTTTCGAATTCTCATCAAGATCCTTTACATATTTATAACAATTTGCCGGTTTTTTCCTGTCAAAACAGAGGCGATGATAGATATCATCCATTATAAGGTATAATCCCTCTTTTTCACAAAAGCGAACCACATCAGCAATAAACTCATCAGAATATATCGCACCACTTGGGTTATTTGGAGAATTCAAAATAATTGCCTTGGTGTAGGAAGTAAAATTCATCTCGATATCCTGCATCCTTGGGTAAAAAGTACCATCTTCGGGATGCACAGGAACCGGGATTGCACCACACAGTTTAACCATTTCGGGATAGCTTACCCAATAGGGTGCAGGGAAAATTACTTCGTCCTGTGGATCAAGAATTGTCTGTAAAGCAACCATAATAGATTGTTTAGCACCATTAGATGCAATAACATTTTCCGGTGCAACCTTCCTGTCATAATACTCTTCAGTATATCTTATTATAGCTTGTTTCATTTCAATTGTTCCATCCACAGGGGTATAACGAATCTCGCCTGAGTTTAATAACCCGGTAAAATTGGTAATTGCATCAATGGGAGCCCGGCTTTTCGGCTCTCCGCCACCAAGATGTATTAATGGTTCACCTTTAGCTTTTAATATTGCGGCTGTTTCATTTAGCAGCAACGTTGCAGATTCT
>JADFUQ010000574.1 GCA_015222065.1 Bacteroidota bacterium | reverse complement strand
TTCACTACTTCAGCTCCCGAGTGAAAATTTGCCGAGATTACAAAATGGTGCTTTGTCATAAACTCCATCATTGAAGTTGTTTCCGGCTGGTATTCATATCCATCCGGATGTGGACCATCTTGCGGATCCGGAAAGTTCCGGTTCAGGTCTAATGAATTAGCATTCCGGCGGGTAGCACCGGAAATGGTATGGTTACCACCGGCATATGTGCCATCAGGATTTGCCAGGGGATTAATCCATATCTGAAGACTGTCAACGAGGGATGTAACCCGTGTTTGGCTGGAATAATTTTCAAGCAGATAATCTATCAATCTGAGCATCAGGATATATCCTCCTGTTTCATCACCATGCATTGTTGATGTAAGAAATACTTCAGGTTCATTTTCTCGCTCGGTAACGTTATCTGATATTTTCACACCTAACAAAAGTCGGTCCTCAACACTATATCCTATTGTATCGATTTTGCAGATATCGGGGTATTCTATGGCAAAAGCGTGCATTAATGAATCATATTCTTCATAGGTAGGATAGGTTTGCCAATCCTCAACAACCCCTTTGTAATCCCCCGGTTTGTAGTAATATACAGCAGGCGGAATCACGACATATTCTTTCCCGAGCGCAAGGAATTTGATAAACTCATCCGCATTGGCATTACATGTGAAAACATTACCATCAACATTTACAACAGAGAGTATCTCAGATAATTTGTTAATGAATTGCGGATCATGGCTGATTATTTTCAAATCAACCTCTCCCCTTTCTTCGAGGTATTTTGCAGCTTCTGAAACTTGATTAACCGGCTGTCCATAAACCGGATGTATGACTAGCAAAGTAATAATTACAAGTTTAAAAATATATTTCATAATACATTTAACAACCTCAGACATTAAATCGGATAAACAAAATGTCACCGTCTTCAACGATATAGTTTTTACCTTCAATATGTAATTTCCCTGCTTCACGGCACTTATGTTCAGATCCCAGTGATACAAAATCATCATATTTCATCACCTCAGCCCGTATAAATCCCCTTTCCAGATCGCTATGGATAACACCTGCCGCCTTCCGGGCATTAGATCCCTCCTTAATAGTCCAGGCTCTGATTTCATCAGGTCCAATCGTAAAAAAGGTTTTTAGATTAAGTAGTTGGTATGCTGTTCTTACAAATTTATTCACACCTGGTTCAGAAAGGCCAATATCTTCAAGAAAATCATTTCTGTCATTTTCATCCTCCAATTCTGCGATCTCAGCTTCCAGGCCTGCAGCAATAACAAGGATTTCTGTATCTTCCTCTTTCAGTGCTTCCTTCACCTTATCCACATACCGGTTTCCCGACACTGCCGATTTTTCATCCACATTACACACGTACATAACCGGTTTTGCAGTAAGAAGAAACAAATCTTCAGCATATTTACTCTCTTCATCGTTTAATTTCAATGACCTTGCCGGCTGAAAGTTCTCCAGGTGATTTTTAATTACGCGCAGAACTTTCGCGTTCTTTCCTGCATCTTTATCACCTGATTTTGCCACTTTCTCAATTTTTTCCAGCTTTTTTTCGACAGATTCAAGATCATTTATCTGGAGTTCGAGTTCTATAGTCTCAAGGTCTCTGACCGGATCAATAGATCCTTCGGTATGAGGCAGATTCTCATTATCGAAACATCTGAGCAGATGAATCACTGCATCGGCATTGCGAATATCATTCAGGAATTTGTTCCCAACACCTTCACCCCGACTTGATCCTTTTGTAAGACCAGGTATATCTACGATCTCTACTGTGGTTGGAACAATTTTTTCCGTTGGTTGAAATTTTTCAAGTTCCTGAAGCCTCGGGTCCGGAACTTTAATAATACCAATATTTGACTTCGTTGCACTAAATGCAAAATTTGTTATTTCGCCTTTAACAGGTGAAATACAATTAAATAAGGTTGTTTTTCCTGTATTTGTGATCCCGATTATTCCACAATTCAATGCCATAGTTCCCTCTCTTATTCAGCCACAAAAATACATTTATAACTGTTACAAAAAAAAGCATAGCCTAAATCTATGAAGTTTTCTTCAGACTTAGCCTTATTTCGCACGCTGTAAATTTACTGGTTTGTATCAATTATTTTTAGTTTTTTAATTAATTTACCAAGCTATGTCCTATATTTGGAGACAGGATCAATTTTTAGATTTATGATTAAGAACACATTATTTACCCTGGTTTTCTCAATCCTTGTAATCTTTCCGTTACAATCACAAAACCAAGTCAACAGGGACCATTTGACCCGTATATTATTTATTCTTGATTGTTCACAAAGCATGGCCGGTTTGTGGCAAAATGAAAAAAAGATCACGGTCGCACGGAAATTCCTTTATCACACTATTGATAGTCTTGAGAAAGTTCCCAATGTGGAAATGGCATTAAGAGTGTATGGACATCAAAGTGTGGTTCCTCCTCAGGACTGCAGTGATACAAAGCTTGAAGTTCCTTTCGGACCCAAAAACGGAAAGAATATTAAACATCTCATGAGATATCTCATTCCCAAAGGGACTACACCCATTGCATATTCTCTCGGGCAAGCCGGGAATGATTTCCCGAAATGTGATAATTGCAGGAATATAATTATTTTAATTACTGATGGTATTGAAGCATGTGATGGTGATCCTTGTGAAATTTCAAAACGGCTGCAAAAAAAAGGAATATTTCTTGAGCCTTTTGTAATTGGAATAGGAATTGACCCACAATTTGAAAAATCTCTGAATTGTGTTGGCACCTATTTTAATACTCAAAAGGAGACCAACTTCAAGGATGCTCTGGATTTGATAATCTCAAAGACACTTAACAAAACTACAGCTCAGGTAAACCTGCTTGATTCTTTTGGGTATCCCAGTGAAACAAATATTAATATGACCTTTTATGACCTTAATTCAGGAAGGATCATGTATAATTTTATTCATGCTATAAATCACCGTGGAAATCCCGACACATTGTATCTTGACCCGATGTTAAAATACAAAATGGTTGTTCATACAATACCCCCTGTAACACTTGATTCAATACATTTAAATCGGGGAAAACATAACATAATTGCTATTGATGCTCCACAAGGAAATCTTATTATTAAACCTCCGAATGGCAACCAATTCAGGAATTTGGGTTTTTTTATCAGGAAATCCGGTCAAAAATCCACTTTAAACATTCAAAAAGTAAATAACTCTGAAAAATATTTAATTGGAAAGTATGACATAGAAATACCAACTCTCCCGCGGCTTCTAATTAACGATGTAGATATTTCTCAGAGCGAAACCACCACTATTCAAATTCCCCGGCCCGGTATTATTACTCTTAGTTTTAGTGCAGAAGGATATTGCTGCCTGTTTCTGGAAAAGAAAAACAATCTTGAGTGGATCTATAATATAGATACTAAAAACAAGGTAACTAATCTTGTTTTATTACCCGGTAATTACCGTATAATCTTTAAAGCCAGGAATGCAAAAAGCGTTTATTATACTATTGATAAATCATTTGAAATTGAGCCGGGTAAATCCGGGACTCTCAGGATATTGTAATCCGGAAAAGGCTGAAGATTGATAAAACATTAATTATAAAGCATTATTATTCAGAAAGATATCAGGGTAGTGAAAAACAGCTACAGTGACAAAGAACTTTTACATTTATTCAACGCCGGAGAAAATCCTGATTATGCTTTCAGCTTGATTGTGAGAAGGTACCAGGAAAAACTATACTGGCATATTCGTAAGATCGTCATTACACATGAGGATGCTAATGATGTAATACAGGAAACCTTTATTAAAGCATGGCATAATTTAGGAAATTTCAGGGGCGACTCAAAGCTATTTACATGGCTATTCAGGATAGCAACAAATGAAGCTCTCAGCCACCTGAAACATTCGAGAAAAAAAACCCGTATCTCTTTTATCGATTTAGAGAATAAACTGCAAAACATGCTTGAAGGGGATAACTATTTCGATGGTGATGAAACACAGCTAAAGTTTCAAAAAGCTATATTAACACTCCCTGAAAAGCAACGGCTTGTTTTTAATATGAAATATTTTGATGAAATGAAGTATGATGAAATTGCTGAGATACTTGGTACTTCAGTTGGAGCCCTGAAGGCTTCATATCATCATGCGGTAAAAAAGATCAAAGAAACTTTAATTAATGATTAAACCTTTTTAGCTTTATATTGTCATACAATTGCAGGAAGGATCAATAAATATGAAAAAACAATCTGAACAAGGGTTTTCCGGGTTAAAAAAGGAAAATCCTTTCAGGGTTCCGGATAATTATTTCGATAACCTACCGGAAAAGATACAGGTTAACATTCATACACGCGAAAAAGTAATCGGTATGCCTGTAACCCGTATTATTGACTATATAAAGCCACACCTGGCACTTGCTGCTGCTATTCTTGGCTTTGCCCTGATAGGATATACCGGGTTCAGATACTTTATCAACAGGAATTCAGATTCGCAAATCA
>JADFUQ010000573.1 GCA_015222065.1 Bacteroidota bacterium | reverse complement strand
AGCTCAAACTTTAAATCAATCTGTTTCATCACCCACCACAACAATAAAAATCGGACTTGTAATTCCTGACCCGGAAGCTTTGGCAGCAAAACACGGCGCTGAACTGGCAATCCGGGAAGCAAACAGGAAAGGAGGTTATGAAGGACGTCAATTTCATCTCGTCATCCGCTCAACTGAGGGACCATGGGGAACAGGCTCAAAAGTATCGGTAAACCTGGTGTTTGATGAAGAGGTTGTGACTCTCATGGGTTCCCTGGATGGCAGGAATGCACACCTGGTGGAACAGGTAGCCACCAAAACCAGAATTGCCTTATTGTCTGCATGGGCAACCGACATAACCCTGTCCCAGGCATTTATCCCATGGTATTTCCGGTGTGTACCAAATGATGATCAGCAGGCATTCGCATTGATTCAGGAGATTTATAAGAAAAGAAAGATAACCAGTGTTGCGATCATTGGAACCGAAGACTATGACTCCAGGTTTGCAGTTCGCAGTTTTATTCAAACTACTGATTCAATGAAAATTGCAGCACCCAGACAGTTACTGTACCGGTCGTCCGCACAGGATTTTCAAATGGTGGCGCAGGATATCGATCAGTATGATATTGAGGCTGTTGTATTATTTGGGAAACCTGCACTGGCTTCAGACATCATGCCTTTGTTACAACAAAAGAATAAGGATCTTATCATCTTTGGGTCGTTATCAATTATGGATAATCAAAAAGCATCCGGTCCCGATTGGAACATCCTCGAGGGGACGTACCTGGTATCTTCCGGTCATTGGTTTACTGAGAAAGGTATTGCTTTTCAAAAAGAGTTTCAAAAAGTATATGGCTACCAACCCGGTCCGGTTGCAGCTTATGCATTTGACGGGATAAATGTGATCATTGAGGTTATAAAAAAAGCAGGGCCGGACCGGGATAAGATAATTGATGCATTTTCTAAAATAGATTATAAAGCCGGCATTACAGGTGAAATACAATTTGATAAAAATGGGAATCGCACCGGCAAGGTTGGTTTGATGAGAATAAAGGACGGGAAACCGGTTTTTATTGATTAGGATTATTAAATATATGGACATCCGGTAGTCAGAAATAACTGAAAGGAGTAAATTCCCAATCCTTAATAAACATAATGACGAACCGGAGCTTCGTCCTACTTACCCCTTTTTGCTCCTTAGCCCTTAATCTTAACCTCAGCCTCTATTCCATTATTCCCCTGTAGAAATAGTTCCTTCGTCACATTTCACAGGGCAGGCATTCTTCCATTATTCCACTATTCCCCGCCCGAATGTACCGTTCGGTACGGGCGGGCATCATTCCATACTTGACATTTCAATGGTAACAACCCAGTGCCCTTTCTGAGATATCTCAAACTCAAGTCTTCCCTGAATAAGACCACCCGGACTGCTAATTGTCTGGATGGGACCAGGTACATCAAATTGGATACCACCGGTAAAAGGAAATTCATGAACTCGCATTTTAACGGAGTAATCGCTTTGGTTTTCAATAGTCCCAAAACTTCCAGCTAATGAAAAACCTGAGACCGTAATCGGTTTGCCCCTGCGGTTAAAATTAAATTCAATTGTTTTTTCATCTGCATTTATCCGGTTGAAGCGGACCTGATGCACGGTCAGGCTTTTTGAAATGACCTCATATGGATATTTGCTTATTCCAACATATTCTCCTTCAAGCCAGTAACCGGATATCATCAAATCATCTTCTTTTTCTCTGAATTTCAGCAATTCACCTTTCCCATCCATTTTGCCTTTGCTCCATTCTCCGTTATAGACATCACCATTGCGCCATGAATAAATGCCATTTCCATGAGGCAATCCCTTTTTGAACCCGCCTTCGTAGGTATCCAGCCCAACAGCTTTACCATATCCATGCGCCAGCCCCTTCTTGCAATCTCCCTCGTAAGTGCCGGCAATCGATTCCATCAGAACCTTACACTGATCCTGCAGTAGTCTACCCGGGATATTTGTTTTTTCCTCAATACCGTTACCATAAATAACCAAGATTATTGAGAAAAGAAATGGAACCAGTGTCATGTCAAGCTTAATTTGGTGCTATTGTGTACTTGTTAACTGTTATACGTTATATCGAAATTACTTAAAAAAAACAAAATGGCAAGTTAATCACTCCTGTTTTCCGCAATAAGGTACCCAAAAAGAAAAAATCAATCTATAATTTAAAATTATTGATTTCGCACTTATATTTGCGTCATATGGCTATAAGTTATTTTTTATAAAACAGATTAATAAACTTGTATAAATGGTTAATTTTGCTTCTGGATAAATATAGAAAAAATTTATTATAGTACTATTTTTATGTTAATTT
>JADFUQ010000572.1 GCA_015222065.1 Bacteroidota bacterium | reverse complement strand
TTTTTGAATATCTCCCTGCTTCATAAAGTCGCTCTGCTTTTTCATAATTCAGACGGGACAGTTCAAGATATTCTTTCTGTAGACTATAAATATCTTTTCGTTTAAGAACATTTAGATAACCACTGATAACCTGGAACATAATGACCCGTCTGGCAGACTCGTTCAAATCCTCAGCCATTTCCTCACCGATGTTGGCCCGGGAAATTCTATTGATCAAGACTAAGTTAAAAATTGGAACTGATAGATTGAAATATGTGAAGAATGAGCTTTGAAATACCGTTTGCTGAATTCTAAATGGTAAACTAGGATCCTGGAAATAACGGCTGAAATCACGAAGCGCAAATGTGCTGTCATCTATCCAGGTATATTGAGTATTGAGGGAAATAACAGGCAAAATCTGGGTCCAGGCATTTTTTTTATTCCAATTCGCTCTTTTTACAGCATATTCACTCGCTTTTACCTGATTGTTAATTTTCAGTGCTCTGGAAATTGCTTCTTCCATGGTAATCAAGGTTTGTTCAATTTGCGGCTGGGCAGAAACCGATGTCAGAATAATTGATATAAACATCAAATTGAATATGAGCCATTTAAAGAGCATATCAGATCTCCTGCAATCAGTTCATGATGGGTTGAAATTTAAAGAAGAATTAACTTATAATATATTAAATTTATCTCAATGGTTAAACAGAAGTACTCAGTGGACAAAAACCTTACCTTAATAACATTTATATACATCTGTGTTTAGTTCGTTATTATTATAAATATATATTACGGCGGTATGTTTAGAGGGGGTCATACTATATCTTATGTATGATTAATCATGAATCTTTGAATTTAGGTGGACCTGACCTTCTGTTTCCATCATCACGACCTTGTATACTTTTTCGTGCCTGATTAACCAGGAGATCTTTTCCTTTAAGATCCTTACCATTAAGACCATTAATTGCCGCGTTTGCTTCAGTCTCATCAGGCATTCTTACGAAACCGAATTTCCGTGATTCACCTGTAAGTTTATCAAACACAATCTCCGCACTTTCCACTTCACCATATTCAGAAAAAAGTTTTTTCAATTCCTCTTCTTTCATGTCCGGACTAATATTTCCAACAAAGATTTTCATAAAACACCTCTAATCATAGACTTATACAATTAACATTTTACAGAAGGATCATTAAAGATTTCAGCCCGTAGTATACAAAACTGCAGTGCTGTTTCCTATAATTATATAAACTAAAAAATTATTCTCATGTTAGCAAAGTATTTTTTATTTCATTAATTTTTAAGGTAAATGAAAGGAAGGAACGTATGATTTTTAAAAAATTTGCCGGATCAGAGGAAGAAGTATCATTACTTGGGTATGGAGCATGGGGAATTGGTAAGGCAATGTGGATTGGCGCTGAGGATAAGGAATCAAAAGAGTCATTGCATGCGGCTATTGAAAATGGTGTTAATTTTTTTGATTCAGCCCTGGTCTATGGGGATGGACATAGTGAGAAATTAATCGGTGAGGTAGAAAAAGAGTGTGGGAAAAAGCTTTTTATTACATCAAAAATTCCATCTAAAAAATTTGAGTGGCCGGCTTATGAAGGATCTACGCTGCAGGAATCATTTCCAAAAGATCATATTATCAGAATGACGGAAAAAAGCTTAAAAAACCTGAAAAGGGATTATATCGATTTACAACAATTTCACGTCTGGAATGATAAATGGTCCATAGAAGATGAATGGAAGGAGGCTGTTGAGCTCCTTAAAAGCCAGGGAAAAGTGCGGTATTTTGGGATCTCAATTAATGATCATCAACCCGAGAACGGTATTGAAGCAGGTAAAACAGGACTTATCGATTCCTTTCAGGTAATTTTTAATCTGTTTGATCAATCTCCCATTGATAACCTCTTTCCCTTTTGTGAGGATAATAATATTGCAGTAATCACACGAGTTCCCTTTGATGAAGGTGGGTTAACCGGAAATATCACCCCGGATACAAATTTTCCCGTCGGAGATTTTCGAAACAGGTATTTTCGCGGTGATCGGAAAAAAGAGGTCTGGGAACGTGTACAAAAAATTCAGGAGATTGTAAATGAGGAAATTTCTTCTATGCATGAGGCAGCACTCAGATTTACAATCAGTTTCCCGGCTGTAACAACCACAATTCCCGGGATGAGAAATAAGAAGCACTTACTGAGTAACACCGAATCTGTAATCAAAGGGCCATTATCATCCGAGATTATTGAGCAACTTAAGGAACATCGCTGGATCAGGAATTTTTATTAACGGTCACACTTTTTTCACGATAATCATATAACCTGGATAATTCGTCTCTCGCGACAACTCAAGGACTATTAAGTTTTACTTAATAAAGATTGTAAATATCGTTTACGGATTTTGTGAAGCACAGCTTTACAAACAATTCCGTTCCCAAATATAATTTGGGAACGATTAAAAGTGCAAGGATTCCGCAAGGGCGGAATGACTGGAAAAAAAGACTATGAGACGTTGCACCCGTAAAACGGAGTCTTCGACATGCAACGTTCCTACAGATAGACACACATAGTTACACTAGCTCAGCAGAGAATAAATCCCGTTTTAGATACTTCCCCCGTCCAGCTTTACCAATAAATTTATTGTTGTCAACGATAATCTCGCCATTTGAGATCACTGTAGCGGGAGAACCACTTATTTTATAACCTTCATAAAGATTATAATCAACATTCATGTGATGTGTTTTTGCTGATATTGTTATTTCCTGTTTCGGATCCCAGATCACGAGATCCGCATCACTATCAACTGCAATTGTTCCTTTTTTAGGATACAGTCCAAAGATTTTTGCCGGTTTTGTTGCGCAAAGTTCTATCCAATGATTGAGAGAAATTTTATTTTTTTTCACCCCATTTTCATACATCAAATGTAAACGATTTTCGATACCAGGTGCTCCATTTGGTATTTTAGTGAAATCGTCTTTACCAAAATCTTTTTGACCATTTAAATTGAAAGGACAATGATCGGTTGCAACCACCTGAATATGATTCTTCGCGATTCCATCCCATAATTTTTCCTGATGTCCCTGCTCTCTCAATGGTGGTGTAAATACATATTTAGCACTTTCGAAACCCTTTGAATCGATCATATCATCCAAAGAAAGCAAGAGATATTGTGGGCAGGTCTCCGCAAAAACAGGTGTTCCCTGATCCCGCGCCTCCATAATCCTTTTCAATCCATCGTAGGTTGAAACATGCACGATATAGACCGGGCATCCTGCAACCTTGGCAAGAGCAATAGATCTGTTTATTGCTTCTCCCTCCATTGAAGCTGGTCTTGTTAGTGCATGAAAGAGTGGGGCTGTTTTTCCATCTTCAACTGCCTCATTTACCAGGCTATCAATCACTTCACCATTTTCCGCATGTATACATATGAGTGATCCCAGTTTCTGAGCCGCGCGCATCAATTCAAAAATTGATCCATCATCAAGCATAAGAGATCCGGGATAGGCCATAAACAGCTTAAAGGAGGTTATACCCTCATTTACCAATTCCTTTAAATCTTCCAGTTCCAGGCGCGTGGTATCCGTTAATATCATATGAAATCCAAAATCAATACAGGCTTTGCCCTCCGCTTTCTGAAACCACCGTTGAAGAGCATCCTGAGGAGAAGAACCGCGATTCTGGGTCGGAAAATCGATAATTGTTGTTGTTCCACCATAGGCTGCTGCGACTGTACCACTTTCAAAATTATCCGAAGAAAATGTATTTTCCATAGGCGTATCAAGATGAGTGTGTACATCAATACCACCCGGTATTACATACTTATCCGAGGCATCAATTATGACATCAGCATTGCTGCTTATTTTAGAGAAAATGGTACTGATTTTTCCCTTTTCAATAAAAAT
>JADFUQ010000571.1 GCA_015222065.1 Bacteroidota bacterium | reverse complement strand
TTAAAAACGATTATGTAGCATGAACAAATTATGGAAGATTGTCCGTGTCTTACTATTCGCTGTTTTTCTCTCAATTATTGCAGGAGCAATTTTCGCAATACTCTATGGGGATGAAATTACTAAGATTTTTTTAAAAGAAATTAATAACCATTTGGAAGCCAAAATCGAGGTGGGTGATATGAAGTTTTCAATGTTAAAGAAATTTCCCGCCGCAGCATTAGAATTTAAAAACATAACCGTTTACACACCAACAAATTTTACTAAAAAAGAAAATTCCCGTTTTAGTAATGATACAGTTTTAATCGCTGAAAATTTTTTCCTTCAATTCAGTCTGACAGATCTGTTCAAAAAAAACTATATAATAAAAACCATTCATATAAAAAACGGTAATATCCATATTGAAATATCCGATAATGGCGAAAAAAACTTTATTGTCTGGAAAACAACAAGTGATACTGTAACATCAAAAGTAAAACTTCAATTAAAAGATATCCGATTCACTAATATGGAAGCCCGTTATTTTAACAGGATGAATCATTCTGATTTCGAATTTTTCCTTAACCGGCTTAATATGCGGGGAGAATTATCAAAAAATTCAGGAAGGTTGGAAATCCGCTCTGATCTGCTTATCAGGAACCTTTCAATAAAAAAGACAAGCTATTTAAAAAACACAAACGCTGTTACATCCTTTAAACTCCAGGCAGTTAATGGTAATTATGATATTAGCAAGGGGAAAATTAATGTTTCTGATCTGGATTTTCGGATAGCTGGTCAATTTCAAACAAGACCTGAAAAGAAAATGAATTTAAATATCATTGGAGAAAATCTTGATATTAGTAAGCTGATTAATATTCTGCCTGATAAAATATCGAACAGCATTAACAATTATCAGGGAAAAGGTGCCCTGAACATAAACTCCACGCTATCCGGACGTTATGGCCCCGGAATAATTCCCCATATTGAATCCGACTTTTTTATTACTGATGGCGAAATAAAAGAAAAAACCATTGATTATTATCTGAAAATAAAGAAAGTTTCCGGCAGTATTACGAATGGCTCTGACAACAAATGGTTAACAACAAATCTGGATATTAACCACTACGAAGTCAATATTGGAGAAAGTATTCTGAACGGAAGATGTGTTTTAACAGGCTTCCCCAACCCAATCATAGATTTTCAGGCATCTGGCGAGATTGATTTTGCAAAATTTATCGGGTTTTTTGATATAAAAAATTTCGAAAAAGGTTCAGGAACAATCTATGCAGATATTAACCTATCCGGCAAACTGGTTGGAAACAGAAAACAAGGATGGAAATTTCTGCGAAATCTTGATCCCCGCGGATACCTTGAATTTGATAATGTTGCGTTAAAAACAAAGGGTAGTTATTTTGAATTTAATAATGTTAATGGAAGGTTGAAATTCAGTGATAAAGTATTGCTCGATAGGATAAAAATGAATATTGGAAACGATGAAATAGAAATAGACGGCAAAATTGGAAATGTATTATCACAAATTTCCGGAAAGGACAAACCACTTGTGCTTGAAGCTACTATACGGGCAGAACATTTTAATCCCTCTGTTTTTCTCGACAGTCTTAGAAAAAAGGACAGTGTAAATCATGGTTCAAACCCTTATATTTTTCCTGAAAATTTTTATATGGATATTAAGCTGGATATTGGATTGTTAAATTATAAGAGATTTACAGCTAACACTTTCAATGGTAATTTATTATATAAACCCGGAATGCTTAACTTGAATTCCTTAACTTTCAAATCAATGAAAGGGAATTTTTCAGGAAGCATTGTTGTGTTTCAAGACATTAATGGTCAATTCCTTACACGTACTCAAAGCAATCTGGAAAACATAAATATTAAAGAATTGTTTTATTCTTTTAATAATTTTGGTCAGAAATTCATTACTGACAAACATATAAACGGAATGCTTACAGGAGAAATTAGTTTTTCATCCCAATGGACTAATAATTTACAAATAATAAAAAAGAATATTCTTGCTGAAAGTTCAGTGAAAATTACTGACGGAGAATTGATCGAATTTGAACCCATGCTTGGGCTTGCACGTTATATAAACGTTTCAGAATTGAAACACATACATTTTTCTGAACTCATTAATCGTATAATTATCCGTGATGAAATAATTACAATCCCGCAAATGGATATACATTCATCTGCATTTAATATTTCTCTTTCAGGAACTCACCATTTTGACAATCATTTTTCATATAAAACAAAAGTTCTATTATCAGAAGTGCTGGCAGGCAAAACAAAAAGAATAAAGCCCGGGATAGAAGAATTTGGAGAAATTAAGGATGACGGATTTGGGAAAACAAGCCTCTATCTCTCTATTGATGGAAATACAGACGATTATAAGGTATCATATGACACAAAAACTGCAATGCTGGAAGTAAAAAAGAATCTAAATAATGAAAAGAAGGAGTTAAAGAAAATTCTCAACCAGGAATTAGGTCTGTTTCGTAAAGACACCTCTAATTATTCTTCAGATAATCTTTCTAATAAAAACAAATTCAAAATAATATGGGATGAATCACAAAGGGATTCATCAAAAATTGATACAATCCCAAAATCATCTTTCAGGATTCTATGGGAAGAAAATGATACTTCTGAAATTAAATAATTATGAATATCTATACACGCAAAATAAGATGGAAATTTATTCTTTTCCTGTCAGCTGTTCTGATAGCTCTGGGGTCGTTATTTTACACAAATAAACTTATCCGTCAGCTAAAACAGGAGGAAAAGAACAAAGTTGAATTATGGGCAAAAGCAACTGAACAACTTATTGATCTTGATATTACAGAAACCGATTTTGGATTTCTTTTTGAAGTAATTGAAAATAATAATACCGTACCTGTCATTCTTGTTAATTCTGATAATGAAATTATTTCAACCCGAAATCTGGATCCTGCAAAAGAAAATAATCATGATTACCTGGCAAGGAAGTTGAAAAAAATGAAAAAACAAAATGAGGCTATTGAATTTTCAATTAGTGATAACCGTAATAATTTTATTTATTACAAAGATTCAATTTTATTGTCAAAACTTGAACTTTTCCCGTTCGTCCAACTCGGAGTAATCATCCTGTTTATCCTTGTTTCATATTTTGCCTTCAGCGCATCACGTAAAGCTGAACAAAACCAGGTTTGGCTTGGTCTCTCTAAAGAAACGGCGCATCAACTTGGTACACCAACTTCTTCACTTGCTGCATGGTTTGAACTGCTAAGGATGAAGGATCTTGATGAAAAAATATTGAAAGAATTCGAGAAAGATGTTACACGTCTTGAAAAAATTACTGAAAGATTTTCAAAGATTGGATCCAAACCCTCACTAAAAACCATAAACTTATTTAATGTAATAACGCGTGCTGTAAATTATATTAAATCCCGGTCATCAGAGAATGTGAGATTTAATGTTAGTTTTTCTGAAGAGGACGAGCTTAACCTGCCACTGAATGCTGCTTTATTTGAATGGGTTATTGAAAACATTTGTAAAAATGCCATTGATGCAATGAATGGGAAGGGCATTATCAATATTAATGTTCAGGACAACGTCCAGGTAGTATATCTGGATATCTCTGATACCGGACGAGGCATGAACAAATTAAAGTTTAAGACTGTTTTTAAACCCGGATACACAACCAAGGAAAGAGGTTGGGGACTGGGTTTGTCTTTATCAAAACGCATTGTTGAAATGTATCATGGAGGAAAGATATTTGTCAACTATTCAGAAATTAATAAAGGAACCGGTATTCGCATTGTGCTGAAAAAGTGATGGAACGAAACGATATAAATATAATGGCTCCTGTGGGTTCATTCGAGTCGCTTATTGCAGCTATCCAGGGAGGAACTGATTCAATATACTTTGGGATTGAACAATTAAACATGAGAGCCAGGTCTTCACACAATTTTACAATGGATGATATTTCAAAAATTACATCCATTTGTAAAGAACATGATATAAAAACATATCTGACTGTAAATACTATCATGTACGATAAAGATCTGGATTTTATGAAAAGCGTTGTCCGAAAAGCCAGAGAGCAAAAAATTGATGCAATTATTGCTTCCGATCAATCAATTATTCAATATGCACGTTCTATTTATATGCCTATTCATATTTCAACCCAACTCAATATCAGCAACATTGAAACGATCAAATTCTACTCGGGATATGCAGACGTAATGGTACTTGCCAGGGAATTAAATCTGGAACAGGTCTCTGCCATTACCAAAACTATCAGTAAAGAAAACATTAAAGGACCCGGTGGTGATCTGGTTGCAATTGAACTATTTGCTCATGGAGCACTGTGTATGGCTATCTCTGGTAAGTGTTATCTAAGTCTTCACGAACAGAATTATTCAGCAAACCGGGGAGAATGTATGCAAACCTGCAGAAAATCTTACCTGGTTACCGAAAAAGAATCGGGATATGAACTGGAAATTGACAATGATTATATTATGTCACCAAAAGATTTGTGTACAATCAATTTTATTAATAAAATACTGGATGCCGGTGTTAAAGTACTTAAAATTGAAGGCCGGGCAAGACCTCCTGAATATGTTTATACAGTTACCAAATGTTATGATGAGGCAGTAAAGGCATATATTGACGGCAGTTACGGAAAAGAAAAAATAAAAAATTGGATACAAAGACTCTCTTCTGTTTTTAACCGTGGCTTCTGGGATGGATATTACCTGGGACAAAAACTTGGTGAATGGAGCCACCGTTATGGATCCAGGGCAACAAAAAGAAAAATTTATACCGGAAAAGCAATTAACTACTTCACTAAAATAAAAGTTGCAGAATTTAAGATTGAGACAGGGAATCTTAAGGTTGGCGATGATATATTGATCACGGGTCCAACAACGGGAGTTGTTTATTCGCAGATAAAGGAGATAAGAGTTGACAGAAAACCGGTTAATGAAGCAACCAAGGGAGAACATTTCTCAATAGCAATAGATGACCAGGTAAGGCGGTCTGACAGATTATTTAAAGTAGTTGATGCCAAAGAAGTGAAACAACAGTAATAATTTCCCACATTTTTAGCAGGTAATTTCAGGATTTGTAACTAATCAGTCGGTAGTCCACAGTCGGCAGTCTACAAGAAAACAAATAACAATCAAACAATTATAACACAATAGTAAATGTAAAAAATCACAAATGACAAGCACCAAATAACAACTTAACGAAGTGATCTCACGAACACCTTTAAAATTAATTATTT
>JADFUQ010000570.1 GCA_015222065.1 Bacteroidota bacterium | reverse complement strand
TTTGGAAAAATAAAATATTCCTTTTAAATTTGTAGTCAATTTTCAAATATTCTTCCACAGGAAGTTTGATTATTAAGAAGAGGCGAGAGAATAGGCTCTTTGACCCTCTAGCAACCTCCTCATTCCATGGGGAAGGTGCTAAAACCTAATCCTGCAAAAGCGGGAAATGATAATTAAAATGCTTAAATCATGAAACAAAGATTTTTCAGGGATATCTTATCGCATCCGTTGATCTGTAATTATTTCATTATGGTCATGCCTATGGGCATGCGATAAACTTCGAACATCTGATTGTTTGAAGGCCCCAATTGTTTGATGCAGGATAATTACGCATTATCGTGAAGAACCATTAACTAAAAAGTAAACATATGCCTGATATTGTCGTCAAATTCGGAGGCTCAAACCTCAGGAAGAAGTCTGATGTCCTTCAGCTTGTAAAAATTATTAAAGCTTATAAGAAACCATTGGTAATTGTGATCTCGGCTAATTTCGGAATTACCGATTATCTCTTTGATCAAATGATCAAAATACGGAATCAGAAAGCTGAAAGTGAACTGGTTAGCCGTTATCTTGAACAGCTTTACCGGAGTATTATTAATAAAAATTTTGAAGATGAGAAATCAGGAGAAAAAGCATATTTGCAGATTAGGGAAAGTATTCTTGAACTTGAAAGGTATTTACTGGGTGTAAGTTGTATTGGGGAAACCCCGGATTTTCTTGAAGACCTTATATTGTCATATGGAGAGCGGTTGAGTGCTATTTTACTTAACAACCTCCTGGCATACCATAACATTAGCAGCAAACTGATTTATCCCGGGGAGCTTCCATTGGTAACCGATGGTGAGTTTGGAAACGCGAGTGTTGATTTCGGAAGATCATCAGAAAAGGTGAACCAATCCCTCTCATCGGATATACATTACATCATCCCCGGATTTTTCGGAATCTCTCCGGAAGGGAAAACGACCATTCTGGGCAGGGGGGGATCTGACTATTCCGCGGCAGCCATTGCCAGATGCATTAAAGCCACAAGCCTTGATATCTGGAAAGATGTGAATGGTTTTTTAAGCGGAGACCCGGAAATTGTGAACCACCCGGTTCTGCTGGAAAAAATAACCTATGCCGAAGCAGCAGAACTGGCATATTTTGGAGCCAGAATACTTCACCCGCGAACGGTTGAACCTCTTCAGGACTGCCATATTCCTATAAGGATCTTTAATATTCAAAATGGAACGGAGAAATTCAAACCTCTGTCTGTTGTAAATTCAGAAGAAGTGGTCAGGGAGGGTGTAGTGAAAAGTGTTACATACAGTGATGATTTCTGCCTTTTAAAACTTAAAGGTCCAGGGGTTGGAATTAAGCCGGGGATCCTTGCAAAAGTAACCACGATCCTCAACAAAAGCAAGATTAACATTAGTTCGGTGATTACCTCCCAGATCGCTATCAATTTATTGTTATCAAAAAAGGATTTGAAAAAAGCATTGGACCTGGTTAAATCCCTTGGGCTAACTGCAGTGAATGATATTATCGCGATCAGGAACATCTCTCTGATTGCAGTTGTTGGACAGGGAATGCTGGAAAATCATGGCATTGCTGCCAGGATGTTCAATGCTGTTGCCAGAAAAAAGATTAATGTGCAAATGAGTTCATCCGGAGCATCACAGGTGGTCAGTTATTTTATCGTGGATAATAAGGATCGTACAGAGGCAGTTTGTGAAATACACAAAGAGTTTTTTGAGAAAAGTTCAAGGTTGAAAAAGAGTTGAGTAGTTGAGTAAGTTGAGTGGGTGAGTAGGAAGAGGAAAGAATGAATCGCAGAGACGCAGAGATGCAGAGGCGCAAAGAAGATAAAGGTGAAGAAGGAAGAGGGAAGGAGTGATAAGACGATGGTACGATAGGACGATGGTACGATAGTACAAAGAAGAGAATAATGAATATCGATTAACGAATATCGAATTATGAAGTAACCAGTAACCAGTAACCAGTAACCAGTAACAATTTACCAATTAACAAATTTTACCAATGGGAATAAAAAAGACATACGAAGAGATCAACGAAAAGATCAAAAAAGGGAAAGCGGTTATCCTTACTGCAGAAGATGTAACTAAAATGGCCCTCGAAAAGTCACCCGCTGAAATTGCCAGGTCGGTTGATGTAATAACAACAGCAACCTTTGGCCCCATGTGTTCATCAGGTATTTTTATCAATTTCGGACATCCCGATCCCCCGGTAAGGATGGAGAAAATCATGCTTAACCAGGTGCCTGCCTATGCAGGGATTGCTGCTGTGGATGCTTATATGGGGGCTACTGCCGAATCGGTGACAGATATAAAATACGGCGGTGCCCATGTAATCGAAGCATTGATTAAAGGAGAAAAAGTGGAACTGCAAGCCTGGGGTAAAGGAACAGATTGTTACCCGGGGAAGGAAGATATAAGGTATATTGATAAGGGTTCAGTAAACGAAATATTTATGTTTAATCCGAGAAATGCCTATCAGAATTACTCAGTAGCCGTTAACCGTTCAGATTCGGTAAAATATACTTACATGGGTGTTTTATTGCCCAGGCTTGGAAATGCAATGTATTCCACTTCCGGTGAGTTAAGTCCTTTGTTAAATGACCCCGATTTAAGAACAATTGGGATTGGAACCAGGATTTTTCTAGGTGGTACTCAGGGCTACGTAACCTGGAATGGTACGCAGTTTAATCCGGAAGTGGGAAAAAATCAACATGGAATTCCCATAAATAATGCGGCAACTATCGCGGTTATCGGTGATCTTAAAAAAATGAGCAGCGCATACATTAAAGCTGCCTATTTTGAGAAATACGGTGTAAGTCTTTTTGTTGGAATCGGTATTCCCATTCCTTTGCTTGATGAAGAAATAGCAGCCAGAGTATCGGTAAGTAACCGGCAGATTGAAACTACTATTTTTGATTATGGGAGTTCCGGCAAACCTCAACTGGGAATTACTAATTATGAAGACCTGCAATCAGGATCCATCCATTTGAATGGAAAAAAGATCAGAACAGCTCCATTATCGAGTATTAAAATAGCCAGGGAGATTGCCCGTGTGTTGAAGGGCCAGATTTCAAGTGGAGAATTTTTGATCTCAAAGCCTGTACAGCAATTGATTAAATAAGATTTTAAAATTGAGTTATTATGTATACACGAAGATATGTTCTTACATTTCCACCCGATAAGGTGAATGAACCTTTGACTTTTCATCTGATAAAGGATTACAACATGGAGATCAATATTCTGAAAGCCGATATTAACGCGGGAAAAGAGGGAAAACTGTTGCTTGAATTCCGGACCGGAAAAACCGACATGGAAAAAGGATTAAAATATTTGAAAGATAAAGGTATTGAAGTTACGCCGGTTTCAAAGCAGATTAGCTTACGATATGAAGATTGCGTTCATTGTGGAGCTTGCACAGCGGTTTGTTTCACTGATGCACTGACTATGGAAAAACCTTCATGGGAATTGAATTTTAAACCTGAAAAATGTATCGTTTGCGGGTTATGTTTGAAAGCCTGTCCGTTAAACCTGTTTAAAATGGAATTTTATAATTAGATGTACCAGCAAAGGACATACCGGGACAGAATGATATCAGATCGTTTCCGCTTTTTTACTGTTCAGTATATGGAGACTGATTTATGGATAGGTGTGGATAAAGAATCCTATGCAGTAACAATGCCTGAAGTTATTTACAAACAAGTTATTCAGATAAGGCAGGAATTCAATGATTATTACAGAATAGACCCGGGCTTTTTTACTTCCTTAAAACCAGTGATCCCGGCGAAAGCAGTAAATAATTATATTTTCAGGATGTGTAAAGCTTCATCACAGACCGGTGTAGGACCTATGGCTGGAGTAGCTGGTTTATTTGCAGAAGAGATAGGCAAACAATTACTTGAAAAATTCAGTATCCGGGAGCTGGTCATTGAAAATGGAGGGGATTGTTTTATTTCTGTTCGGGAACCGTTGATAGTGCATATTTTTGCAGGGGAATCACCACTGTCGGAAAAGGTTGGTATTATAATACAAAAAAGTGGTTCTTCATTGGGAATATGTACATCATCGGGGAGAATAGGTCATTCAAAAAGTTTTGGTAAAGCGGATGCCGTGATGGTTGTTTCACCCGATACGGTGCTGGCTGATCAGTACGCGACTGCTATTTGTAATCAAATTCAGAGCAGGGATGATATAGAAAAAGAATTGAATGTGGTGGAACAGAATGATGAACTTCATGCAGTGGCAATTGTTATGGGTGATAAGATAGGGTACCGTGGTGATTTTGAAATGGATTTTATTAGTTGATGAGGCATGAAACGAAAAAATGAAATACAATCATTATTACAATCAAGGATTCTTGTGCTGGATGGTGCTATGGGGACAATGATACAATCGTACAGGTTGGAGGAGCAAGATTTTCGGGGAGAACAGTTCAGATTAGTTTCAAAGGATCAGAAAGGCAACAACGATTTGCTTAACCTGACTCAACCTGAGATTATTCGCGATATTCACCGGAAATATCTGGATGCCGGAGCTGACATTATTGAAACGAATACTTTCAGTGCTAATCGCATATCCCAGGCTGATTACGGGATGAAAGAGTATGTATATCGCCTAAATTTTGAAGGTGCGAAAATTGCTTCTTCCTGTGCTTCGGAATATACCATGAAGAATCATAACAAACCCCGGTTTGTAGCAGGATCAATAGGCCCGACAAATAAAACAGCTTCTCTCTCATCCCGGGTAGAAGATCCCGGGTACAGGGATGTAACTTTCGATGATTTTGTGAAGATTTACGGTGAGCAGGCAATTGGTTTGATTGAAGGAGGTGTTGACTTGTT
>JADFUQ010000099.1 GCA_015222065.1 Bacteroidota bacterium | reverse complement strand
TATGCTCCTTCCCTGGTGAAATATTTTCGTGCCTCAAATTTCACCCCGATACAGTCATTCTTCCTTACAGGGCAGGCAGGGCAGGTGTCGCATTTCACGGGGCAAGCAAATTAACCAATTAACCAATAACTCTTTAGAATAATGGATTTTTCACAGGCCGATTCTGAACAGCTTAAATTAAAAGGACTCGAAATTATTCAGGTAATAACTCAGATTAATAACTTTCGTTCCGGGTTCCCTTATCTTATCCTTGATTCTCCGGCAACAATAAAACATGGAATAATAAAATGTAATGAGAACGAACTTCAGTTTTATATTGAAGTTTTTGAAAACAAGGGAAGAAAAAAAGAACTGCTGAAATTTGTTCCGGCTTCCGGAGCTGCATCACGGATGTTTAAGGAGTTATTTGAATGCTATTATGAATTGAAAAAATCTGACGACAAACCACAAAATGATCTTTTAGAAAAATATCCAGGCGTAAAACAGGTTTTTGACAGGATCAATGATTTTGCATTCTTTAATGAATTAAAAACAAAATTTGAATCAAACGGAAAGGAATTTGTTACACCGGTTAATCCATCTGACTATGAATTTCTGCTTGAACTCCTGCTCGAAGAAAAAGGCCTGAATTATGGTAATCTGCCAAAAGGTTTGTTATTGTTCCATATGTATAAAGACAGACCCAGAACCTCATTTGAGGAGCATCTTGTGGAAGGAAGCCACCATTGCAAGGATAATAAGAACCTGGTAAAGATACATTTTACAGTTTCTCCTGAACATATTGAATTGTTTCGGAAAAAATTTACGGATAAAAAAAGTTTACTGGAAAAAGAATTATCATCACAGTTTAAAATAGAATTTAGTATTCAGAAACCATACACCGATATTATTGCTGTTGATTTGAATAACCTGCCTTTCCGTGAAGTTGATAGTTCACTACTGTTCCGGCCCGGAGGGCATGGAGCATTGCTTGAAAACCTGAATCAGTTGAATGCTGATATCATTTTTATTAAGAATATCGATAATATTATTTCGGACAGGTTAAGGCCTGCCACGGTGCATTATAAGAAGTGTCTGGCTGGAATCCTTCTGGAATACCAGGAAAAGATTTTTAATTATCTGTGTTTTCTTGATGGTACGAATGAGCCTGGTAAGGAGAAAATTGAAGAGCTGGAGTTGTTTCTTAAAAACCGGTTATGTGTCAGACCACCCGCGGGATACCATGACTTGGCGGATAAAGAAAAACTGGATTATATAAGGAAAAAACTTAACCGCCCTGTGCGGGTATGCGGAATGGTTGTTAATGAGGGTGAACCGGGAGGTGGACCGTTTCTGGCAGTAAATTCCGATGGCTCTGTATCACTTCAGGTTGTGGAAACATCCCAGATAGATATGGATAATCCGGAACAAAAAAAGATAGTGGAATCATCAACGCACTTTAATCCTGTTGACCTTATCTGTGGAATAAAAGATTATAAAGGCAAAAAATTTGACCTGGTTAAATTCAGAGATACGAAAACCGGATTTATTTCTAAAAAATCAAAAGACGGAAGGGAATTAAAAGCTCAGGAACTTCCGGGATTATGGAATGGAGCAATGTCTGACTGGAATACGATATTTGTTGAAACACCCATTGAAACATTCAACCCGGTGAAGACAATCAATGATCTGCTCAGGGAAAATCACCAGCCAGGGTAGAAATACTCGAATTTCAAATGGTTGCCTGTCTATATTATATAGAGGTTCATCCATTCCATCATTCCTTGATCACTATTAATAAAGTACCCAATGGGTGTAATTCAAAGCTACCTTTTCTAAAAGGGTGGATTTTTACTCCAGAGTGCCGGCTTCATGTAGAAGAGTCCACCCCTCAGTCCAATCCTTATCACCAAAAGCTCCCATGAATTCAACAGGTTCAAACCATGGATCGTTATATATAGCCATACCTGTATTAATAAGAGCAAGAGGTATCCATTGGGGTCTCTGCCCTATAATACCTATTCCGGTATTTTCAATCAGATTACCTTTTTCATTGAAATAGGATTGGAAAAGTGCATAAACATCAGTCGGAATTTGGACTCCTATTGGATAAAAAATTGATAATGTATCATTTTTCCTGACGTTGAAAAATGCATTTGCTGAAACTTCCAGATTCCGGGATAAAAGATGCCAATATGAATCAAGGGGATAAGGTGTGTACTCGATTCCAATACCCAGATCTTGGCTGACAAACAATGAGTTATAATATTTACCGGCAGCATTATCCTTGAATTCAAGAACAGGTTTATTTGTGTTTGTACCTCTTCCTATGCAAGTAGCATTATAGATAACAGGAAGGGTATAGGGAACACCATTTCCTCCACCTGTATGTTCAGCAATTTTATCTCCGACTGCCGGATCCTGTACCGCTAACCAGAATTGTCCCTTTCCCTGGTAACCAAAGTCAAAATCAAAGGCATCGTCACCACAATAAGCAACCACAATGTTCCTGGTATTAACCGTTCCGCCAAAAAATTCAATTCCGTCATCATCATTTGAGATGATCTCCACATGGTCAATTATGGTTGCATGACCTACACCACCCAAGGTTAGACCGTTGATTTCATTTCCTTCACCAATGTTGGTGCCTCCATGGCGGATGGATACATACTGAAAAACCCCGGAATTATCATCAGGGATATTACCCCCGTAAACCCCTCTTGGTTCGCTTAACGGGATTCCTTCGATATGAGCTTCATTCCCTTCTACATTTAAGGGAGCATTCCCTAAAAGGATTACTCCTCCCCACAGACCTCTCGATAATAAAGGTATTGATCCTTGAAGGTCATCTCCTTCAACCGTGAAAATGATAGGCTGGTCAGATGTACCCTTCGCTATAATTTTACCACCTCTGGCTACAATAAGAGCACTGGCATTTTCTTTCTGACCTGTTGTAGCCTGGATAATTGTTCCCGGCTCAATAGTTAGTATCTGCCCATCATTGACAAATACAAAACCGTCAAGAAGATACTTGCGGTCACTGGTCCAGGTTGTAGTACCTGTACCACTCCCGTTGTCCATGATATGAATCTGAGCATCGAACGGGACATTACTCTTCCTGCAACCCTGGCTGCAAATTGTCAGGATCAGAAAAAAAACCTTTAGATAATTCAGACAGTGAATATGCTGCATGGTTTATTCGAGAATAAATTCAAGATTCAAGTATATTAAAGAGTGATTTTCAATATTTTGTGGGAACGGATACCAATCATGGTAATTTAGGGAAAATTTGACATAGCGTATAGGTTGGTACTGCACTCCTGTAATTAAGGCACTTCCATCCTTGTCAAAATTCCAGCCGAATTCTTCATATTCATACTTTTTAGATGAAAGGCGATCAAAACGTCCAAAAATTTCCCATTTATCGGAGATATTGTATAAACCATAAACAGAATATCCCCAAATATGGTGGTCCTGGATAAAACTAATATTGGTCTTGTAATTATATTCCAAACCAATAGTAAGATCATTCTTCTTTATGCCTATAAAAGAAGCTATGCTTTGTTGCACTGCTTCATTCACCATGATATCATAATAGATCCTGGCAATGAGAAAATCTGATGGATAAAAGCTGGCACCAAAACCTGACTTGAAAGTATTGTCAATCTGAAGTTGGTAATAACCCTCTCCATTCATTAAGGTTGCATCAGCAGTAAGCCATGGTGTAAACCGATATTCAATGCTGGTACCAATATCAGCGGATGCACCAAACTTGTATTCATCCTGAAATGATTTGTAAATGTATCGATGATTCCAGTATTTTTCCTGAATTTTAAACTGTTTCAGGCTAATTATGCCAAAGTTCCATGAAAGTTTGTCATTCCTGTATTCAAGTGCTGCATTCTTAAAAAAAGCATACCTTTTTAACTTTGAATAAGGTGATTCGTCTTCGGGGCTACCGATATCCAATTTTACTTCAGCGCTAAAGTGTTCATCCATAAAAAACTCATAACCAAGATAGGCCCGTGTTACTTCAAATCCAGATTCATAATCGTGATATGTAAATTCTTTATGGAAATTTGTGTATACTTTTGCCATGCCATGTCCTGATGGATATAGATTTTCCTTTTCCTGAGTAAAGGACACGGATTCCGACAGAAAAAGAAACACCAGAAAAAAAGAAAAACAGGTTTTTGTCATTGTTATATAATTCCAATTAGACTTGTTACCCGAATCTTGTAAAACAATAGTAAAAATTTAATACTAAATTCATATACATTTTAAATTCAGGTAATATGGTTTAGGTTACTTAGCACCAGAAATCACAAAAAATGGCTATAATGAAAAAAATCTTAAATATTCTTTTACTTGGAATTTTAATTACGGGATTCAACGTATATGCAACTGGCGATAAATATAATAAAGATAAAGATAAAGATAAAAAAGATAATACATCCACAGCATCTGCAAGTATGGGTATTCATGGTCAGGTGTTAGATGCGATTACCGGGGAAGTACTGGTTGGAGTTGCTGTAAAGCTGGAAGAAACTAAAAATACGGTTTACACTGATTTTGAAGGGAAATTCCGATTTAATAGCATAAAACCTGGTAACTATAAACTATACTTAGAGATGATATCTTATCGTAAGGAAATTCAAAATATTAAAATAGAATTCAATAATAAGCAGAGTATAAAAATTCAATTAATAAAAATATAGTTGAAGAAGTGTCTAAAGTTATAAGTGACTAAAGTTAAAGCTTCTTCATAACTTTAGTTCACTTTAAACTTTCTTATCTCTTCTCAACTTTAG
>JADFUQ010000098.1 GCA_015222065.1 Bacteroidota bacterium | reverse complement strand
TCAATGACGGCTTCTATAATGTTTTAAACAGAGATTTAAGTGTAAAAGATTATAATAAAAATTTCTCATCAGAAGTTGTTCCTGTTTCGAGCTATATGCTTTATTTATATCTAGCCACAAGGAATGACAAATATCTTGATCAGGCGGAACGAATTATGAATATTGCTTTAGATAAAATGCAGTGTCCTGAAACCAATTGGATTATAGAACCATTTGATAAAGATTGGAATTGCATAACAAAAAACAGTGGCTTAAACACGGAAATAAATATCGGTCATAATCAGGAAGTTGTATGGATGTTTTACCGGCTTTATCTTTTAACCGGGAAAAAAGAATATTTAGATTCAACAAAGGCTATTACAGAAAAAATTTATAAATGGGGAGTCGGTGAAAATGGAGCATGGTACAGTAGTACCGGAAGAAAAGACCCTTCTTTGCATGCCGATTTTTCATATTGGTGGATACAGGTTTATGGAAATATGTTCGACGTTTTTAATTATAAACTTACCGGAGATGAAGAATATCTTGACAATTTCAAAAAAGGTGCTGATTTCTGGAATAAATATTTTATTGATAAAAAATATGGCGAAACTTATAGAGGCGTTTTTCTTGACGGTGAAATAAAAGATGATATAAAAGCAGCTAGTGATAAAACTTCTTATCATGCAATGGAATACAATCTGTTAATTTCTCTTTATTTGGATTTATGGGTAAATGAAAAACCTGTTGAACTTTATTATTGCATTCAATCTCCGGAAAAAAATGAAAGATTTTATCCGTCTCCAATTGAAGATCTTTCAGTAAAAATTGAAAAAGTCACTATAAACGGAGAGAATTGGACAGATTTCAATAAAGACGAAGCATACATCAATTTACCTGAGCTGGGAAAAATAGAGATGAAGGTTGTTTTGAAGTAGTTATTGATCGCGAGATCAAGGCAAACAACGGAATGGTAATTCATATTTTACCTGTTTGCAGTAGTCAAAACAAGAAGTTAGAGATTTAAATTATTAAATTGGAGATTGATATGGTACAAAAAACTGTAATTTTTACAGAATTGTTTTTAATAGTGTTTCTGGTAACATGTTGCAAGCCAGAGATTAACAAAGCCTCTCCGGATGAGGTAAAACGGACAAAACCGGATTTGGTCATTTACGATCCGACAGGTGGTTTACCGCGTGAGTGGACCGACCCTAATTTCTTCTGGCTCAACGAGCAAACCCTTGTCCTTAAGACAGGCAATGATGATTTGCTTGCCACGTGGACTTCTGAGCGTCTTGATCCTCACCTGCACCGAATAACATGTAGCAGGAGTGAAGACCAGGGTAGAACATGGTCGGAACCGCTGTACATTGACGGAGAAGGAGTCGGCGCTGGTGGAACAGCCGCCTGGCAGGTGCCTGTGCTCAGTCCATCAGGTCGTATCTATCTGTTTTACAACTATAGCCCTAAATCAGGGGCAGGTTCATTCTGCGGTGGTTTCCGGTGCCGGACTTCAGATGATGGAGGGACAATATGGTCCGCCCCGGCTGATCTGAATTTCCCCCGATCCCCCATTGACAACCCGGATACTGAACGTTCTTCCAAGTGGATTTCCGTTTCCCTTCCTACCTTTACTAAGAGCGGACGTGCTCTTCTTGGATTCACCCGTTGGGCAGACAATCCCGATGTTCCCTGCGGTGCATCAGGAATCAAGGAGCGCTATTCACATATTGAATTCATGCGATTCGAAAACCTCAGTAAAATACCCGATGCCGCTAACGTGGAACTTACATGGTTGAACCTGGACAATCCCATTACCGTTCCGCATGAGAATTGTCCTTCTGCAAGCTTTGCGCAAGAGCCGTACCTGGTGTATCTTCCGGACGGCAGAATTTTTATGACAATGCGTACAAACCAGGGTCAGGCATGGTATGCCGTTTCAGCGGATGAAGGTGAAACCTGGTCGTTGCCGCAACCGATGCGATACAAAGACGGAGGCGCTTTAATGTTGCATCCGGTAACGCCCTGTCCGGTCTTTGCACTAGATTCTGGTGAGTACATGTTTTTGTTCAATAACAATGACGGCTACGTTTTCGGTGCAGAAAGTCGCTGGGATGGTCACAATCGGCGCCCGGCGTTTGTCTCCAGAGGAGAGTATCGTTCTGAAGCAGAGCAACCGATTTGGTGGAGTTCCCCCCGATTGCTCATTGACAATGACGCTATTCCCTGGGGTCCGGATGGAATGGGAAGACTTGAGGCTGCGGCTTATCCAAGCATGACTCACGGATCAAAAGGAAACATACTCTGGTACCCGGATCGTAAGGGGTTTCTTGTGGGGAAATATATTACGGATGAAATATTCCATGGCATGAAAGTTCCCGAGTGATAATAAAAAGTAAGATAAGTTCATCAAGAAGGTATTCACTTTTCGATTTAAAATATGATTAATTATCCATTATATAAAAGCATTGATGATGTGCTTGCATTACTCTATGAGGATACGGCTTTCAATCATTGTATTATGCACCAGCACTCTGTGGGTTATTTTCCCTATAAACATTATGTAAACATGGGATTTGATGCTTTGGAAATCCATATCGATGCCGGAGGGCCATCCGCTGAACAGCTTTTCAATGTCCATAAAGAGATACTTTCGGAAAAACCGATGATTATTTGGGGTGATATACCTGAAACGGATATGGATTGGATCTTTTCGAAACTTCCTGTTGAGGGTCTTGCTGTATTAACCGTTGTTGATGCCCCGGAAAGGTCGGCAGATTTATGGGAAAGATATTGTAGCTCTTACATCCCTGATTAATGTGTCCTAAAAAATAAAAGTTTAACTTAAAAATGTAAATATGAAAAAGAGTATGAACATTTCTATTGTGATAATCTCAATTTGCTTGAGTTTGTTATCGATAACTCCAATGGATGCTCAATCATTGGACTGGAGGAATGTAAAGCATGGTTCACCGATTTATACAAACGGTTATTGTGATCAGCCTTATGTAGTAGTGCTGAATAATGGAACATGGTTGTGTGTTTTTACAACAAATGCAGGCCATGAAGGTACCGGGGGACAGCACATTGTCAGTTGCACCAGTGAAGATCATGGGAAATCCTGGTCTGATCCGGTAAAGATAGAGGAACCGGGAAAAGAGTCGGCTTCCTGGTCCATGCCTTATCTGACTGAATATGGAAGAGTTTATGTTTTTTATGATTACAACGGAGACAAAATTCACGAACTTAACGGCAGAAAGGATATAAGGGAGGATATGTTGGGATGGTACTGTTATAAATATTCAGAGGACGAGGGCAAAACCTGGTCAAAGCGCTACCGTCTGGATGTTCGTAAAACGGCGGCTGACTTCCATAACGACTGGAAAGGCGAAGTCCAGATAATGTGGGGGATCGGTAAGCCTGTAGATGTTGATGAGGGGATGATGTTTGCGTTTGCTAAAATCAAGCAATACATGCTGGATTACAGTGAAGGTTGGTTTTTCAGGTGTGACAATATCAATACGGAGAAAAATCCGGAGAAATTAAAGTGGGTCATGTTACCCGAATCACAAAACGGATTGAAAAATGAAATATTAGGCCCCATTAATGCTGAACAGAATATTTTCCAGATGCAGAATGGCACTATATATTGCATGCACAGGACAATTTCGGGTCATCCTGCTGAGTCGTATTCCTATGATGGAGGGAAAACCTGGACCATGCCCGAGATTCCAATGTATGAAAATGGGATAAAAATAAAAAATCCACGGGCATGTCCGAGAATATGGAAATGTAAAAATGGTAAATACCTCTTCTGGTACCATAACCATGGGGGGTGGAATTTTAATAGTAGAAATCCTGCCTGGCTAAGCGGAGGAATCGAAAAGGATGGTAAAATTATCTGGAGTCAACCGGAAATACTGCTTTATGAGGATGAAATCGGGGTACGCATGAGTTATCCGGATTTAATTGAACTGGATGGCAAATACTGGATCACCGAAACCAATAAGGAGAATGCCCGTTGCCATGAAATACCTGCGGACTTTTTTAATATGATATGGTCCCATTCAGAAAGAAAAATCACAACAACTGAGGGCTTGTTGAAGGAATGGTCTGAAAAGGAGCTTATCCCTAAAGCAACACTACATCTACCTTCAAAGAACCAATATGATTTCCAGCGTGGGTTCACCTTGGATTTCAGATTAGTATTAGGTGATTTGGCCCCTAGCCAGGTTATCTTATCTGTTAGAAGTGAAAATGGTAAACACATCGAACTGAGGACAAGTGAATACGGGTCGGTTGAAATTGTATTGAAGGATGGAAATAATTCCGATTCCTGGAATTCTGATCCGGGTCTTATACCTGCATATGGCGAACATTGTATTTCGGTGATTGTTGATAACGGTCCTAAAATCATTCAGTTTGTGGTTGACGGGATTGTTTGTAACGGGAGAGATTTCCGTCAATATGGATGGGGTCGATTTATGGCAAATATGGAAGATTTTGCCTTTAATAATATTGAAGTTGCTGAATTCGTAAGTGGTCAACACAGACCCAAGGGTAGATTAACCAATTTAAGAATTTACAACAGACCATTAATGAATACGGAACTTATAGGAAACCATAGGAATTTTATTAGGCATCTAAATAATTTTCAATGAAAAGCATTAAACCATTAGCAAGTTTTCTGATAATTGTCTTTTTTAGTATTAACTGTTTTGCTCAGGAAAAACAAGATTTACCTTTAATTGATATTTCACAGGAAACCCATCGGCATGTTATTATAGCCGAAGGCACCGAAGAGATCTACCAGGGTCATCCAACTACATTGTTGTTACCTGATGGGAAAACCATGTATTGTGTTTGGAGCATAAATCACGGAGGACCTGCCGGTCCAATGGCTGTTAGTAAGAATGGAGGTTTTACCTGGGAACGGATGGATGATCAGCTACCGAAAGGTTTTAAAAAGCATATTAATTGTCCGAGTATTTACCGAATGATGGATATGAAAACTGGTAAAATCCGGCTTTGGGTTTTTTCTGCCAGACCCGATATGCCGCGAATCATGAGCGAAGATGGAGGAAAAACATGGGTTGAATTGCCTCCCTTAGGATTTGACTGTATAATGACATTTAGCAGCATTATTAGAGTAGCCCCGGATGGAAATTATTTAGGTTTCTTTCATCGTAGAAATGGTTCATCCCTGGTTGTACTGAAAACAAAAACCAATGATGGCGGAATGACATGGTCTGAGCCTGAGGTAATAGCCGATGTTGAAGGGAAAGACCCATGTGAACCTTTCGTTTTTCGTTCACCTGACAATAAAGAGTTGTGCTGTATCATGAGGGAGAATGCACGTGTAGGACGAAGTTTGCTGATGTTCAGCAAGGATGAAGGGAATTCATGGAGCGACCCTATTGATACACCATGGGGATTATCAGGAGACAGACATAAGGGATTATACACACCGGACGGCCGGCTCGTGATTGCTTTTCGGGATATGGCTCCAAACAGTCCAACCAAAGGACATTTTGTGGCGTGGGTGGGAACCTACAACGATATACGAAATAATAGATCTGGAGAATATCGGGTGAAATTGCTTCATAGTTATGCAGGTAGCGATTGTGGATATCCGGGTTTGGAAATTCTGCCAGATGGTACCATAGTTGCAACGACATATATAAAATACAGGGATGGCCAAAATAAACATTCGGTAGTTAGCACACGTTTCAAAATTCAGGAAACAGATGTGAAGAATGCAAACTATTTGTTAGAGAATAGTATAATAAAAAATGAACCGGCTTATTATCATACACAAATTCTTTATAAATCCGAAAAAGACAATTCTGCAAGAGGCCCACATATTATAGTAGCTCCCAACGGAACCATCCTGGCATTTGGTCGTTGGTGCAGTTCTATTCGAAGAAGCACAGATAAAGGAAAAACCTGGTCTCCTGAAGAAAATCTTGGTTTTAAGGGTGACAATGTTTTGGTAGATGATATAACCGGAGATGTTTTAATTCTTTCTCCGGATACTGATAGTCCTTGCCTCTACAGAAGTACTGATAATGGTTATAATTGGAAGAAAGAAAATATTATCGTTTACGCCAATGCTATGGGACACGGCATAGGAAATGTTCCTATTGATATGGCAGCAATGGAAACAGGTATTACCCTTAAGTATGGTGACCATAGAGGGCGTTTGCTTATTGCCGGGAGGGTACAACCACCTGCAGGTGATAACGCCCAGGAGTATTGGATGTATAATTATAACACAGCCATGTATAGCGATGACAGGGGAAAAACATGGCAGGTAAGTGATGGCATAATGACCGGAACTGGTGAAGCCGCCTTAGCAGAGCTGTCAGACGGAAAAATCTACTACAATTCCAGATCTCATATGTCTATTGATCACCGGCGACGTATTGCCTGGAGTCACGATGGGGGGCAAAGATTTGTAGATTGGTACGTGTCGGATGACCTTTTCGAAATTGGAGAACCCTTTTACTTTAAATATGGAAGCCAGCCAAGCTACGGATGTAGGGCAGGCCTGGTACGAATTCCAGATGGGATCACAAATGGCCAGGATATTTTACTATATAGTTCTCCTGATTGGAAAGGTGGATGGAGATACCAAATGACAGTTTGGGTGTCTTTTAACGGCAGTGCCACGTGGCCAGTAAAACGTCTTGTTGACCAGAGTTTTAGTGCTTATTCATCCATGGCTGTCGATAAAGATGGTACTATCTATTTACTATATGAAGGTGGTGAGAACCAACTGTACGATGAAACAAGTGTGGCAGTATTTAACCTGAGATGGTTGCTTGAAGGTGAGGAATATTAAGAGGACTTGACATGACAAAATGTAAAAAGGGATTAAATATGACAAATAGAAAGACTCCCACGATATCTCACCATTTAAGGGTGTGGTTTTTTGTTTTCGTGACTTGCCTGTTAATGGTTGTGACGCATGCAGTAGCACAGCCCGAAGGCAAAGTTTTAAGCGATAATGGCTCCTCTAAGCCGGTATCTTCTAAAACTGTTAGCGTTGTTGACTATGGTGCTATGGGCAATGGTCAGCAAGACGATGCCACAGCCATACAGAAGGCACTCGATAGCGGAGCGGAAGTGGTAACTATTCCGTCGGGCGTCTACCGCATCGGCTGTACTCTCTGGATCGGTTCGGGCGTCACCCTGAAAGCTGATCCGCAGGCTGTGATCCGCTTAGCTGATGGGGCGGGCAACCACGTGAGTGTGTTTCTGCTGGCCAATCGGAATCCCGGTAACGGCAACAACCACATCACGGTCGAAGGTGGTGTTTGGGACGGTAACAATGAACACAACAGCCGCGGCAAGGATGGTGATTTGTTCGCCTATACAGGGACTGCGATCAATTTCGTTAATGTCAGGCACCTTGTACTCCGTAATCTGACGGTGAGAAATCCGGACGCTTTTTCCATCCGGTTGGGCGAGGTCGAAGACTTTCTGGTTGAAGATATCGTGCTGGATCATTCTGTGGTTCGTCCAAATCAGGATGGTGTACACGTGGGTGGTTTTTCGCAGCGAGGCATCATCCGCCGTATTAAGGCTGTAAATCCTAACACACCAAATGACGACATGGTGGCTCTCAATGCCGACGATGACGTGGAGCGGGTTCTCAACCTGGGAATGCGACGCGGCCCCATACGCGATATCTTAGTTGAAGACCTTCAAGCCGATGGTGCCTACACTTTCGTTCGCATACTGAGCAAAGAATCACTCATCGAGAACATCACCGTCCGACGTGTGAAGGGCAGTTGTCGGTTTTATGCCGTGAACATGACTAATTGGAGGTTTCCTATAGGTTCGGGGGATATACGCAATGTACGGCTCGAACAGTTCAACATTACCAAGACGGACTATAAGGAATGGGCGCCCAGCCTGATTAATATTAAGCTCAAAGTCCGCGATTTGTACATCCGCGATTTTCAACGCGGAGACAACCCGAAAACAACTCAGGCGTCCACGTTGTTCCTCAGTAACGGACAGGAAAACACGATCCAAAGTGCGGACGATCGCCGGCAGAGCAGTTCCGGGTTTTCCATTCCGCAAGGCGGCATCCGGGAATTATGGATTAACCGTTCGTCTAACTTGCAACCATGATGGACGTGGACGTTAAATTAGATATATAAGTACAAATAAATTATATCCGGATGAAGCACTTCATTTTTATCATTGGCCTGTTGTTCTCAGGAATAGCAGTGCAAAGCCAGGAAAATACAGAAGCTTATATCTCTACTGCTTCTGCAGTGGCAGAATATAGCAATGTATTGAAAAATCGAACATTTTTTATCTTTCCGGAGACCAGGGAAAATCCGATAAAATGGTATGATTCGTTAAAAACAAAATGGCTGGAGCGCAATTATGCTCAAAAAGATTATGTTTTACAAGCCCAACCCGGGGAATATTATGTTTATCAGATTGGTGTCTGGGCAGTTGGAAGCAATCTTCAGGATGTGCATGTAGTGTTCTCCAATTTAGAAAACAGGAAAGGACAAGTTATCCCGTTGATAAAAATGACCTGTTTCAACAAAGGCGGTATAGATTTCATGGGAAATACGTTTACAAAAAAAGTTAATGTTCAGGCTGGGCGTATCCAGGCATTATGGATGGGAATAGATCTAAAAGGTATAGAACCGGGTACCTACACTGGCTCGGTTTCTGTTATTGCCGGAGGAGAAAAGCAAATGGTTCCGATTCGGCTAAAAGTATTTGGTGAAGCTGTTCCCAATCATGGTTATAACGAGGGTAAACGTTTGTCACGGCTTAACTGGCTTAATTCAACTGTTGGAATTGACGAGGAGATTACCAAAGGGTATCTTCCTGTTAAAATTGAAGAAAACAAGATCAGCATTTTGGGGCGTACGTTAATTATCGGAGAGAACGGTCTTCCGGCCTCCATTATTAGTTATTTTGGTCCTTCTAACCAGTCGCTTGTGGAGAGAGGCGAACCTGTTATTAATCATCCTTTCCGGTTCATTATTGAAAAGGAAGATGGTAAAATCATTCGGTTACAACCCGGGGCATTGGAATTTTTAGGGCAAACACCTTCAAAGACTGTCTGGAGAGTTTTAAACACTTCGAATGAATGCGATCTTGAATGTATAGGGCAGATGGAGTTTGATGGTTTTGTCGATTATAAGTTAAAACTTACAGCAAAGGTTCCATTAAAGGTGAGGGACATCCGGCTCGAAATCCCCGTTGTAAAAGAAAAGGCTGAATATATAATGGGACTAGGCCATGAAGGAGGTTCCCGCACCCCCGACTGGAAGTGGAAATGGGATCTATCCAAAAACCAGGATATGCTTTGGGTTGGCACTGTAAATGGTGGACTGCGGGTAAAGTGGAAAGCGGAGAATTATGTCCGTCCATTAATCAATCTCTATTATGAGTTTGGTCCGCTGAAGCTGCCTCCATCCTGGGGTAATGAAGGCAGAGGAGGAGTTGATGTAGTACAGAAAAATCGGGATGTACTGGTTAAAGCCTATTCGGGATCACGGGAATTAAAGAAGAACGATGTGCTCAATTATGATTTCGAACTGCTTATCACACCTTTCAGGTTAATTGACAGGCAAAATAAATTTGGCGAAAGATATTATCATTGTCGTGGTAAAAATAGTGGTACCAATACTTCTGTAACAGTAAAAAATGCAAAAAATATTGAAGCAAATATCATCAATATTCACCATGCCGAAGATATTTACCCTTTTATTAACTATCCCTATCTTGATGAGAATATAAAGGAACTGACTCAACTTGTTGCTAATGCTCACGAGGAAGATTTGCGTATGAAGTTCTATTACACTACAAGGGAATTGACAAAAAACATGCCTGAATTCCAGGCATTTAATAGTCTCAACGGCGAAGTGATATTTCCTGGTCCGGGAAATGATACCCGCACAGAAGTTCTTCATCCCAAAGGACCGAATATATGGTATATTAAGAATATGAGGGAGAAATATATTCCTGCATGGTACGATGCAATAAAAGAAGGGAAATTTAAAGGTGAAACAGACCTTTCGGTTATTACGACACCTGACAGCCGTTTGAACAATTTTTATATTGCCGGACTTGATTGGATGGTTCAAAATATAGGTATTGATGGGGTTTATATTGACGATTCGGCCCTTGACCGTTTTACACTTCAGCGGGCAAGAAAAATAATTGACCGTTACCGTCCGGAAGGCAGGATGGATTTGCACAGTTGGAATCATTTTAATAAATGGGCCGGATTTGCAAATTGTTTAAACCTTTATATGGATTTGTTGCCCTATTTTGATTTGGTGTGGATTGGCGAAAAACGTGACTACGACCGATTGCCAGATCATTGGCTTATAGAAGTTTCCGGTATTCCTTTTGGTTTGCCGGGTCAAATGCTTGAGGGAGGAGGGAATCCCTGGCGAGGGATGGTCTTTGGTATAACCAACCGGGCCGGGTGGAGTGGAAACTTACCCACCGAAATCTGGAAATTCTGGGATCAATACCACATTGTTGATAAGAAAATGATTGGTTATTGGGATAATAATATCCCTGTTACATGCAGCAATGATTCGGTGAAAGCCACCTTGTACTATGGGGCAAAAGAAAGTATTCTTGCAATTGCCAATTGGGGGAATGAAAATCAACTTTCTTCTTTGTTCATTGACTGGAAACAACTGGGATACGACCCATCAAAATACACTTTTTTTATTCCGTCCATAAAAAATTATCAGGAAGAAAAAATACTGGATTCGCTTGATAAAATAATGGTTCCGGCAAAGAAAGGTTTTCTGATTGTGTTGCATACTAATTTAGATATTTATGTACAATAAAGATGGCATCATGAAATCAC
>JADFUQ010000097.1 GCA_015222065.1 Bacteroidota bacterium | reverse complement strand
CTATCCGGTAAAGAATAGAATCGCCCATTTGGAGTGTTCCTTCAGAGAAAATCATATAACCTGAATATTTATTGAGTGTATCATATTGCATAGTAACCGGCTCCTGCCCTGTTTCATTAATGTAGTATTCAATATAAACCGAATCGACCCCAATATTATCGGTTACAGTTGCCTGAAATTGCAGGGAATCAGTGCTAACGAGAGTATACTCAACAGGCACGTGTGTAATAACGGGGTTAACAGTATCAGGTCCAACATAGAAACTGAAATAAACATCAGGAACATAAGGCGGACTTGTATAATGCCGGTCAAAATAATCATAGGTGCTCAGATAATAATGAATTGTAGTATTAACATCCGGCACCGGGATATCAGCCGAGAATTCATCCGGGTTGGCTGTTGGCATCAGTTTAACAGAATCGTAGTTAGCAAAACTATCAAGTGAATAGTAAACAAAAGTAGTATCTTCATTAAAGGTTGTATCGCTTAAAATTTTTGTAATTACGGTGAATGGTTGAGCAAGATCTTCAGCGTCTATAATAGGGTCATGATCAAACCATGTATGAATCCATCCCCAATCGGCGAACATACCCATAACAATGGGACCCGGGTCATGGATTGCTTCTCCATAACTTACTGAATGGGTCATAAGGGAATTTCTTGACCCCGGCGGATATGTATCATCGTTCAAATGGTATATGCTGGAACCATCATCAAAAGTCGAAGGGGCATATAATTTAGGTCGTAGCCCGGCATTATTCCTGACAGAAACTAAGCTGTTATAATACAGGTTATCACTTGTAAACTCATCCAGTAAAGCAACAGAAGGATTTTCAAAAATGGATGTATCCATCATTCGCTCACCACTACCATTCTCTATCCAATGGTCGAATGTAATAGTTTTTCCATTGTCAAAGCCCCAGACTCCAAGTGAATCTCCTATTGTACCCATTGTTCCAATGAAGCCAAGACCATGACCGATCTCGTGTAAAACGGTAGAAACAAGATCATAACGATCGCCCGGACAAGTACCATCCGTACCATAGTACCAGCTTGCTCCGCTGCTGAAATTTGCTACAAGATCAGCTCCCGAAGTGTTATTTATCTCATTACCTAATATTTTTTCAGCCAAAGCAACAGGATAATATTCATCTGAAAAAGGAGCCCACAGATAATCACCAAGATAAAAAACTGTTGGTGAACAATTACCAAGAACACCCGATCCAAGACTTTTCCAGTTAGCTTCAATTCTGATAGTTACAGGCGATTTGATCAGGGTACTCCAAATATTTACCGCATGTTGGAATGCATGTTTTGCCGTGTCACTGAAATCGATATATTCTACTTCAAAATTTGCTCCACCCTGTCCTTTGTTTGCAGGATCAAATCCCTTTGGCGGGGGAATAAATACACGATGTACTTCCTGATTCCCATAACAAACTATCGGAGTACCTTTAATACCGGATTTAATAAGGATACTCTGACCATAGAGATTATTAGCCACTAAAAGAAAAAAAGCGAGAATTATTACCTTGTAAAATATCTTTTTCATAATGTTTATTTATTGATTTTTATTTTTAATATCCCTACAATCAGGAAAATCAAAAATAATTATTTATTTATTTAATATCCCTTATAAGAGAAATAATTATCTTTGGAAAAAGTAAAAACAAAAATAAAAATTATGAAACGTTCAATATACTTACTTGTAATTTTACTTCTTTATTCTTGTGCTGCAACAAAGAATTATACCCAGGATGATATCCTTCTTTCTATGAAAAAAACCAGTTGTTACGGGCCTTGTCCTGTTTACGAATTGAAATTATACAAAAACGGATTTGCGAAATTAACTGCAGAAGAACATTTAGATTTACAGGGAGATTTCTATACTAAACTTCCCGGAAGCAAAGTAAAAGCGTTAGTATCAAAATTCAATGAGGCAGGTTTTTTCGAAATGGAAGGCCAATATACCTCTATTACAAAAGACCTTCCAACTACCTGGATTTACTTCTCAAACGAAGGCAGGCAGAAAAGGATAAAGGATTATGATGGCGCACCGGAAATTTTAAGGGATCTGGAAAAAGAACTTTCTTCACTTATAGAATCGGAGAATTGGAAGCAAAAATAATCCGTAACATTAGCTTAGCTAAATTATAAAATTAAGTTTTAATAGTGAAAACAAATTAGATATTATCCTGAAAATAATTTAAATTGGCAAACTGAAAATAAAAATTTACTAATTATGAATGGCACCGGCTTAACCAATCTTGAGATTCAGGATTTAATTAATAAGTACAAATCGGAATTAAGAAAACTTGACTATCAAACTGCTGATGTAGAAGCCACTATTGCAGAATTAGAGGAGTTACTTGAAACTGACCATAAGCGACAAGATACAACGGTAACAACCAGAAAAAAAAGAAAAAGAAAACCGGGAAGACCTCCAAAAATTAAGATGGAAACCCGGGAAAAAATTACAAAATCAAGAGAGGAAGGATATCGCCTGTCAGTCTGGGATAAGTTTGTACTGGATGGAATTAAAGACAGTGGTAAAGTACTTATCAATACTGAGCTTCTGGATATTGTGAAACAGAAAGCAATAAAAAAGAAAATTTTTACCAATGACTATCTGATTAAGGAAAAGCTAAACCGGGTTTTACAGAAACTTGCCAATAGAAGAAAAAACATTGTTAAAGTAAAATACAAAGGAAGAGGTTTTGCATATGCCCTGCCTAAATGGATCAATCCAAACGGAAGTCTTGATAAGCAGTATGAGAAGCAGTAATTAAAGAGTCATTTGCTCGCTACCGCTCGCGTCAGGTACTCGCTATCGCTCGTGTTTACCCCGTGAAATTGCTTGCCCTGTATAATCCACGAAGTGGTGCAATGCAATTACACAGGGCGGGCAATATTTCATCGGGGTCATTCGCTTCGCGAACGTCATTCAGTGGTCATACAGTTGTCATTCAGTAGTTATCAGGAATAAAAGAAAACCTTTTTTGAATAACAGTATTTTGTATTAAATTTGCCCCCTGATTATTGGTCCAGTAGCTCAGTCTGGATAGAGCAACAGTCTTCTAAACTGTAGGTCCCAGGTTCGAATCCTGGCTGGATCACAAGTCCGACCAACGGGAGGACGAGTAATCCTCCTATGTACACCCAGACCCTATCAGGTTTACAAAACCCTGACAGGTCTAGCAGGATAAAAATGATGAGACAAAAAAGGACTACCTGATAAGATAATCCCTGGCTTCAGGAAAACTCTAATTACAATCCGTTGTAAAATATACATTTGGACTACCAGTTGTATCTACTGTAACTCCATCTGGAGGAAATG
>JADFUQ010000569.1 GCA_015222065.1 Bacteroidota bacterium | reverse complement strand
TTTTTTATTTGATTGAGGGATACAGGGATACTTTTATTTATAAGGTTTGGTTTTTTGAGCATTTTTGGCTGTCAATATATTTCTGGGGAGTTACTTTTATAATATTTGTAGCTGGCGCTTTTGTATTTAAAAAGCTTAAACCTCATTTTGCGGATGTATTGTAAAAAGGAATATCATGTCAAGAATAGCTGTTAAAGTAGAAAATATTTCAAAAGTTTATAAGTTGTATGATTCTCCATCTGACAGGTTAAAGGAAACTTTTAATCTTTTTCGGAAAAAATACCATAATGATTTTTATGCATTAAATAATATATCCTTTGAAATTGAAAAAGGCGAAACTATTGGGATAATAGGGCAGAACGGAGCCGGCAAATCGACTTTGCTGAAAATTCTAACCGGAGTTCTTACCCCTTCTTCTGGCAGTTATTCAGTAAACGGTAAAGTGTCATCTTTGCTGGAACTGGGAGCTGGTTTTAATCCTGAGCTGACAGGTCTTGAAAATGTTTATTTTAATGGAGCGATTTTTGGTTTTTCAAAGCAGGAAATGCATGAAAAGCTGGATAAGATATTGGCTTTTGCTGGTATTGGAAAGTTTGTCAATCAAAAGGTAAAAATATATTCAAGTGGTATGTTTGTAAGGCTTGCATTTGCTGTGGCAGTGCAGGTTGATCCGGAAATACTTATTGTTGATGAAGCCTTAAGTGTGGGGGATATGAGATTCCAGCAGAAATGTTTTAGAAGGATGAGAAAATTTAAAGATAGTGGTAAAACTGTATTGTTTGTAACCCATGATCAAGGAGCAGTAATAAATTTTTGTAATTATGTTTTTTGGCTAAAAGATGGTGAAATTTTTCAACAGGGTAAACCAAAGGAAGTTGTAAAAAAATATATTTCATTTATGGCTTATGGATCGGAAACAATTGATGAACCAAAAAAAAAGGACGCAAAAGAGCAACCCACCGGCTCTGCTGACAAGCAGATTGCACAGACTGGAAAAATGATTGGATGGGAAAATGTAAGCGAATGTTCTTCATTTGGTGAAGGTGGGGCACAAATAACTGGTGTGGCAATGTATCATGAGGGGAGTACTGAAAAAGTCAGCATATTGAAGGGTGGAGAGCCTGTTGTTTTTTACCTGAGATTAAAAATTAATGAATATATAGAAAATGCGGGTGTGGGAATAAGTGTAGCAGACCAGTTAGGCAATAACATTTTTGCAATCCCATCTTTTGTGTATGATTTTAAGATTCCTGCTTTAAAAAAGGGGGAAGAATTAATTTGTAAAATTAAATTTATTTTCCCTGAAATTAAAAATGGGAAATATTGTATTTCAACAGCAATTGCCGAAGGAAATCAGATAAATCATATACAACACCACTGGCTTCACGATGTTTATTTTGTTGAGATTTCCAATAATGATTTAAAATATTCTCTGGGGCATGTTGTAATTAAAGAAAGTGAATTTGATATTAGTTTTTTATCCTGATTAAGGAGAAAATGTATGCAGGCTTATATGAGAAAAGTTATTTGTAAAAAGAGGAATAATTAATGGAATTCACAGGAGAAAGGTTCGTCTCATCGCTTACTGAGCCTGAAATTAGCTATGAACACTGGCACAGGTATTTATATACAACTCGTTTTGTAAAAGATAAAGTTGTTTTAGATATTGCATGCGGAGAAGGGTATGGAAGTTTTCTTCTTTCAACAAGCAATGCTAAAAAAGTAATAGGTGTTGATATTGATGAAGAGGCTGTTAGGAATGCCAGGAATAGTTATAAGAACAGTGATCTTGAATTTGTTAATGGAGATGTTACTTCAATACCGATAGAATCAAATAAAATTGATGTTATTATTTCTTTTGAAACAATTGAACATATAAATGAGCATCAACAAAAATTATTTCTTCTGGAAATAGCAAGAGTACTGAAACCTGATGGTAT
>JADFUQ010000568.1 GCA_015222065.1 Bacteroidota bacterium | reverse complement strand
GTATAATAAAAACTTAAAACAAAATTATGAGAACATTTATACTTATTTCCTGCCTTCTAATAACTTATGGCGCTTTTGGACAAGAAAGCGGAATAATATTTCAGGAAGATTTTGAAGCTGATTCTATTCAGGAAATGATTTTAAAATGGGATCAGGCAAAAAATAGCGCGAATATGTCATTTTCAAGCAACTTCCCGGAAGGTAGCTCAGGATCTCAATCTCTAATGATGACCTATACACCCGGTCAGAATACAGGAGGACATTTATATAAAATGTTCCCGGAAGGATACGATTCCCTGTTTGCCCGTTTTTATGTCAAATTTAGTGCTAATCATAGCAAGGTTCACCATTTTGTCCATATGGGCGGTTATAATCCTCCAACAACATGGCCGCAAGGTGGCGCAGGGGTTAAACCCGAAGGGAACGAGAGGTTCACAACAGGTATTGAACCGATCGGCGACAAATGGTCATGGGATTTTTATACTTATTGGAAACATATGCGAGGTTATGCCGATCCTAATTATTTTTGGGGGAATACTTTTCACCCCGATCCTCCGGCACCAATCAACCGTGACGAATGGATATGTGTCGAACTTATGATGAAAATTAACGATCCGGTTGACTCATATAATGGTGAGATGGCATTTTGGATAAACGGTGAAAAAATCCAACACCTCGGAGAAGGCTTTCCTAATGGTTACTGGGTATGGGATAAATTTTATCCTAATCCGGATAGTTTAGCATTCGAAGGTTTCCAATGGAGAAAAGACGAAAACCTGAAATTGAACTTTTTCTGGCTTCTTTATTACATGACAGATGGAATAACGGGACAGACAGACACGGTTTTATTTGATGATGTTATTATTTCTACCGAATATACCGGACCTGTCGTAACAGGAGTTACTGAACCCAATTTAAATAAATAATAAGAACATAGTTTCACCAACCTTAATTTTCAGGTTTTATAAAAAAATAGTCGGCAGTCAACAGTCGGCAATCCACAAAAAAGAAAGAAACAATCAAACAATTACAATACAATAGCATAAGATGATATTTGACGGACATATACATATATTAAATCACTCAGAAGACAGGAATGGTTTCCTGAAGGAACTCAGGCAAACAGGGATAACCGGCGGACTGATCATTTCTCTCCCCCCTCCTGCCTTTCCTGCCGTTGCACCTTCAGCACCACCAATTGACCGTATGAACAATGTTCTATTTTGGTGCAACACATCGGATAATCTTTACCCCTTCTATTGGGTTGATCCTATGGAAAATGATGCAGAAGATCAAATTATTATGGCAGTCGAAAAGGGTATTATGGGATTCAAGGTCATCTGCGACAGTTACTTTCCGGGAGATAAGAGAGCAATGGAGATATTCAGAATAATCGCGGAGACAAAACGACCTATACTTTTTCATTCAGGGATACTATGGGACGGGAAACCTTCATCACAATATAACCGGCCTTCAGAGTTTGAACCCCTCCTTGAAATCAACGACCTGAGGTTCTCTCTTGCACACATATCCTGGCCATGGTGCAATGAGCTTATAGCGGTATATGGAAAATTCCTGAATGCTTATGCCGGCAATCCGGACCATTCAGTCGAAATGTTTATTGATATCACCCCTGGTACTCCCCCCATCTACCGGCGGGAAGTTTTGACAAAACTATTTACCGTTGGTTACGATGTTGAGAACAACGTCATATTCGGTACCGATTGCTGCACAAATCCTTACAACTCCGGGTGGACCCGTCAGTGGATAGAACGAGACAAGAACATTTTTCACGAGATGGGATTAAAAAAGGATACTATTGATGCCATTTATGCCGGAAACCTGAAGCGCTTCGTCGGAGTGTCTCCAGGCAGGATCAGTAAAAAAATTCCTAAGCCGGGAGAGTGACGAACAGAAGGAATTAAATAAAATAATATTCGATTGTAAATACTAAATTATTAGATATGAAAACATTATGTTTCATAACCCTGTTTGCATTAATAATAGTTGGTTGCAACAAGACTGAGGATCTTCCTGAGTATAAGATTGGAGACGGTTCTTATGTAGGACATTTTTCCTATCAGGGAACTAACTACTTTCATGCGATGGGACTTGACAGCAACAAATATAAAGAATATTATCCAGGAGGAGTATATTATCAAAAATGGCCAGGGTGTTATACTGTTGGTACATATTCAGTTGAAAGCGATAAGCTTGTTTTTTTATTTGACTCATTCTTAATGAAATCTACTGATACAACTGGGAATCCCTGTAATCCTGATTTGCTATTGCCCGGAGAATATAACATAGACTATTTGGATAATGATTCTTTGGTTTTTGAAAGAGGAAATGGAGATAACAGGATAATATACTATCATAGTATAGAAGAGTTGATAGATACTCTTAGATGAAAATCACATTTATTAATACAAGTTCATAAATCTCACAGCCTTACTCCTATTTCATTACCTTGATCTCTTTCGCAGTTTCATGCCTTATTGTCAACACCCCGCCTTTTTTCAACGGCTTCCAGTTCCAGCCTTCACCATCTAATGAATTTACCTCATTCAATGGTTTCCCGCCTGCCAGCACTTTACCCGGTTTTTCCATCAAACGAATGCTCTCCACGGAGGAAATATCATATGTTCGATAATAGAGGAGTTCTTCATCTGAATTTTTTTCAGGATTAACAGGCTGCGTAGCATATTTAATATTCCTTATTACGGAAGTGGTCGAAAGCAGATGTATAGCATCATCAGGCGCAAGCTCAGGTTCGTAAGCCATAGACTTTAGATAATGACGGATGTAATCCCCGTATCCATCGGTCATCCATATTTGATTTCTCGGATAGCGATTTTTTCCGTCAACATCCACCATATACGTGGCCCAGTTGAGCTGGCGGATGGCATTATCTTTCCATGTATTATCCCCTGTCAATTTTGAATACAATAGTTCTATCGAAGCCTGCCGTGAGCTATGACTGTTACCCGGTACCTCATAGGCGGTTTGTTCGTTGACAACAACCACACCATACTTTTCCCATTCCCGGTTGCCAAGCCTGTCATATACCCAATCAAGAATCCCTCTCACCTGGTCTTGCCAGCCGGGAAAGAGTTCCCGGTTTTCCATAATATATTGAGCGAAAGTTACTGCATTTATCTGGGTGTCTGACCAGCCATGTATATCTTCGAAAAAAGGCCCCCATTTGTTGGTCTTCAGCGGGTAATTTTTCATCCAGTCAACAAAAACATCAAAAGCACTCTTGTAATCATCCACGTTTCCCTTGTTTATTTTGATCAATTCAGTAAATAAGCGCATTGTTCCTGTCCAGTTAGTGGTATAGGAAGAATAACCCTGAACCTTTTTAGCTCTCCAATCATATAATTTACCGATCTCGCCTGTTCTGGCATGCACCTTGAAAGGCAACGGGGAATTATCGTTATCCCCTTTTTTCACGTTAATTGCCAGCGTATTGGCAATACGTATAGCAGCATCAAGGTAATTTTTTATTCCTGTAATTTTATAAAGAGTGATAAGCTCGATACCCAAAGAACCCGCCTTGTCAGGCTGGGTGTAACCCTTGCCCAGGATCATATCACCATCGTAAATCCCGGAATAAATATAGGTATTATACGGGTAAGGAATATCCGGCCATTTACAATCTGGTCCGGAGAGGGAATGGGTCAGGTAATAATCAGCCATGAATTTCATGTT
>JADFUQ010000096.1 GCA_015222065.1 Bacteroidota bacterium | reverse complement strand
TCTGTGGTATTTGTTACTCGCTCCCACAAAAGCCCATGGCGCAAACCCGCTCGTGAACTTCCATGTGGAAAAATATGAATACTGTTGAACAACCATTATTTATTCATTTTTGTTTGTGCATTAATAATACATGGAAGTTTCATAATTCTTTCAGTTAAGTTTTAATTAGTTACAGTAAGAAAACTTATAATAATCTGTTTGAATCTAATTGTAACATTAGTAGTTTGTTTTGGTGAAATGACTCATAGCTGATATAATTGAAGTTTTTCTTCTCATATTCAGTATCTCTGATAAGAACGTTCGCCGAAAAGTTTTGTTCCGACTCTGACAATATTAGCCCCTTCTTCAATGGCAATTTTATAACTGTTACTCATGCCCATGGAAAGATAGCACATTTCCACATTTGGTATTCCTGCTTTGCTTAATCGGTCGAATGCAAATTTAGTATCTTTGAAATACTGCCTTGCATCTTCCGGATTTCCAAATCTGGGTCCCATAGTCATTAATCCCTGAACACGTAAGTTCGGTAAGCTGCTTATCTGTTTTACTAATTTGTCAACATTTTCCGGTAAAACACCGGTTTTATTCAACTCTTTTCCGCTATTGATTTCAATAAGCACCGGCATAATCTTGCTTATTGCAGCACACCTTTTATTTACTTCTTCAGCAAGTTTAATAGTGTCAATCGTTTCAATCATGTCAAACAGATCAACAGCATTTTTTACTTTATTCCGCTGTAGATGCCCTATCATATGCCATTGTACTGTATCACCGATAGTTTGATATATCCGTTCGGCTTCCTGCAGGTAATTATAACCAAGTATTTTAATACCAGCATGTATAGCAGCCTGAACTTCTTCAGGTGATCTGGTTTTTGCCGCGGCAACCAGCATAACTCCTGCCGGAAGTGAATTCCGGATTTCAGTTACAGATTCATTAATTGAATTAAAGTGCATTTCTATAATTTTTTGAATGTTATTTACTTTTTTGTGAACTGCCGACTGTGGACTGCAGACTATTAACTAATTATTTATGAAACCTGAAAATTAAGGTTTTTTTTAATCAATTTGCGAAGCTATGTTCTTAATTTATAGGTTCTGGAAAAAATATTTATATTGTATGCATATAAATATTATGCTTCATTGCACTTAACCTTAATCATAAACTAATGAAAACCAATTTATTCCGTAAGCCAATAATATGGATTGTTATTGTTGCAGTTGCTGTAGTCAGTGCAATTTATGCTTTCAATAATTTTGATAAAGCTAATCCGATTGTCGGTCTGGATATAAAAATGAACCGTGAAACAGCTCTTGAAAAAGCTGCTCTTCTTGCAGGGGAATCACTTCTGGGACCTTTGGATTATAAAACGGCTGCTGTTTTTACAAACGATAATTCATTCCAGAATTTTGTTGAACTGGAAGCCGGAGGTCTTGAAAAATTCACTGAGGTGCTTGAAACAGGTTTATATAGTTCATATAATTGGAAGGTAAGGCATTTCAAAGAGCATGAGCCGAACGAAGTAATCTTTGCTTTTACTCCTGCTGGTGAAATTTATGGTTTTTCGGAAAAACTGGCTGATTCAGAAGAAGGGGCTGCTCTTGAAGAGGAAGAAGCATTAAGAATAGCAACAGATGAAGCCCAAAAGCATTGGAATGTTAATTTCACCGGGTATGAGCTTATTGAAAAGTCGAAAGAAGAGGTTGAGAGTGGTAGAATAGACCATACTTTTGTATATGAGCGTCAGGATAAACAAATCGGAGAAGGAAGATACAGACTGCAATTAAGGGTAAGCGGCGATAAACTTACACGGGTAAAGCATTTTGTTAAGATACCGGAAGAGTTCGGCCGGCGATATTCAGAGATGCGTTCTGATAACGATACAGTTGCTCTGTTTGGTACAGTGGGACTTGTGGTGGTTTACGGTCTTGGAGGAATATTTATAGGACTGTTTTTCCTGCTTCGCCGTCGAAGGCTTATCTGGAAACCAGCTGCAAAATGGGGAATTCTTATCGCGTTGGGTTCGATTTTTCTTGTCACTATAAACGAGATTCCACTATCATGGTTTAGCTATGATACATCTACCTCTGCCGGAAACTTTTTATCCAGTTCTATTATAAATGGATTCCTGCTGGCGTTAGGTATGGGATCAATTTTCGCCCTCACATTTATGGTAGCTGAAGGTCTTGGACGCTCTGCTTTCCCCGGCCATGTGCAGCTTTGGAAAGCATGGGGAAGTAAAACAGGAGGTTCCTTATCTCTGCTTGGGCAGACAATGGCAGGTTATCTGTTTATGGTGATCATGATAGGTATTGATGTATTGTTCTATGTTGTAACCAAACGTTATGGCTGGTGGAGCCCGGCAGGTAACCTGTCTGATCCGAATATCCTGGCAAGTTATATGCCATGGTTTAATTCCATCGGGATCTCTCTACAGGCAGGATTTTGGGAAGAGTCACTTTGCCGTGCAATTCCTTTAGCAGGAATAGTTTTAATTACACGCAAATCCAGGTTCAAAAATTGGTGGATCGTTCTGGTACTTGTAGCCCAGACATTAATTTTCGGGGCTGCTCATGCTAACTATCCGCAGCAACCTTCTTATGCTCGCATCATTGAAATGATTATTCCGTTTGTAATTATTGGTTTGATATATTTTGGATATGGATTAATACCTGCAATTATCGCGCATTTTGCAGTTGATGTTTTCTGGTTTTCACTGCCCCTGTGGGTAGCAGAATCACCTGGTATCTGGACAGACCGGATATTGGTACTGTTGTTCTTATTCGTGCCCTTGTGGATTATACTCTATTTCAGAATAAAAAACAGGAAATGGACAGAAGTTCCTGATGAGCTCAGGAATAGCGGATGGGAACCACCCAGTGAACCTGAGGAGAAGGTTCAGAAAGAAATAGAAGTACAACCTGAACGAAAATCATATGCCAGATTTTTGATCCCTGCAGGAATTGTTGGTCTGGCTCTGTGGCTCTTCTTCACTCCTTTTACCCAGGATGCACCAAAACTGGATATATCAAAAGAGAAAGCCGTTGAGATAGCAACTAAGGTACTTAACGAAAGATTTAATGTTGATCCTGAAGAATGGACGGTTTTAACAGGTATGACCGATAATGCCGGCTTGCAACATAAATTTATCTGGCAGGAAGCAGGGAAAGAAAATTATGAGATATATCTTGGAGGTTTTCTCTCTCCGCCAAGATGGTCGGTGAGACTGGTGAAAACTGAAGGAAAAGTTGAAGACCGGGCTGAAGAATACATTGCGAATGTTGATGTGGAAGGAAATCTGCGTGGTTTTAGTCATGTAATTCC
>JADFUQ010000567.1 GCA_015222065.1 Bacteroidota bacterium | reverse complement strand
TTTATAACCGGGGTCTTTTTTATCTATTTCAATACCGGCAACAACCTGGTAAAGCCATTCGCCAATAGCACCATAGGCATAATGGTTGAATGAGTTCATACCCGGATCCTGGAATGTACTGTCAGGTTTAATACCATCCCACCGTTCCCAGATTGTTGTGGCACCCATGGTGATAGGGTAAAGCCATGATGGGTATTCTTTCCTGTTCAGAAGCATATATGCAAGATCGGTATAACCATATTCAGTTAATACATTGCTGATTAACGGGGTACCGACAAAACCTGTAGTTATATGTTTAAATGACCTGACGTCGTTTGCCAGCCTTTCAGCAGTATTTTTAGCAATTGGTTCCGGTAACAGATCAAATGCTAAAGCCATGGAATAGGCAGTTTGAGTATTTGAAGCCAATCGGCCGTTTGGGGTAACAAATTCTTTGTTAAAGGCGTTTTTAATATTTTTCAGCAGGGAAGCATATTTTGTTGCATCGTCTTGTTTATCGAGTATTTCTGCTATTTTTTGCAGAAGGCTTGTTGAATATGCAAAAAATGCTGTTGCTATCAGGTCCTTATCTGTGGTAGCTCCAGGGTAATCTGATCTTGTTGTGTTGAACGCGAGCCAGTCGCCGAAATGCTGTCCTGTATTCCATAGGTATTTATCACCTGATTGTTCTTTCATATAACCAACCCAGGCTTTCATACTCTCGTATTGTTCCTTCAGGATACGTTTATCTCCGTAGCTGAGATATACTGTCCATGGAACAATAATGCTTGCATCAGCCCATGCAGCAGAGCCGCCACGGTTTAACACATCGGGAATTACCCATGGAACGGAGCCATTGTCAAACTGATCGGCTGCCAGGTCCTTGAGCCATTTTGTATAAAAAGCTGCAACATCATAGTTGAAACATGCGGTTCGTGCAAAAACCTGGGCGTCACCTGTCCAACCCATCCGTTCATCACGCTGGGGACAATCGGTGGGTACATCAAGGAAATTACCTTTCTGTCCCCACTGAATGTTATGCTGCAACCGGTTTATCATTTCACTGGAACACTCGAAATTACCGGTGGGTGGTATATCTGAGTGGATAACGATCCCGGTTATGTCATCCGGGGTAGGCTCACCCGGGTATCCTTCAACTGCAACATACCGGAACCCCTGGAATGTAAAATGCGGTTCGTATATTTCTTCCTTACCACCTTTCAAAGTGTATTGAACAATTTGTTTTGCAGCACGGAGATTTTCGATATAGAAGTTCCCTTTTTTATCAAGAACTTCTGCATGCCGCAAAGTGACTGTCGTACCGGCTTTCCCATTAACTCTTAGCTGTACCCAGCCAACTATATTCTGCCCCATATCAAAAACAATTTTACCTTCAGGGGTAATGATTTTCTTAATGGGTTTTATTTTTTCAATTTTACGTACCGGTGGTCCCGCAGGTGCAACAAGGATCTCTTTAGGGTGATTTATAATTTTTACATCAGCCCAGTCTTTGTCATTAAAACCGGCTTTGCTCCAGTCATCTTTTTCCAGGCGGGCATCGTAGGTTTCGCCATGATAAATCTCCGACATAAGGATCGGGCTTGCCGAAGCTTTCCATGTGGCATCAGTTCCAATAATTTCAGTGTTTCCATTTTTATATCTGATCTTAATCATAAGCAGGAGCGCTTGTTTATCGCCATAAGTATTATGGTTGTCCACCCATCCCAGGAATCCGCGATACCAGCCATTTCCAACAGTTGCACCAACAGAATTTTTTCCTGTTTTCAGATATTTGGCAATATCATAGGTTTGGTATTGCAGGCGGTTGTTATAGCTGGTCCACCCTGGGGTAAAAACCTGGTCGCCAACACACTGTCCGTTTATTTCCATCTCATAAAGCCCGAGGCATGTAACATAAGCACGTGCAGAACTAATTTCTTCACCAAGTATAAATTCCTTGCGAAATATTGGGCATGGCCGGGATCCTGAAATATCCTGTTCATTAGCCTGACTAATCCATGAAGCCTGCCAATCGGAGGGATGTAATAAACCCATTTCCCAGTATGCAATTTCACTCCACATCGAAGGAGTACCATTATCATCCCTAATACGTACCTGCCAATAAACCCTTTGGCCTGAATTCAATACAGGTCCCTCGTATGGTATATGAATGGATTGATCGGAGTTTACCTTTCCGGTGTTCCATAATAAGTCATTACCGGATTTCAGGTCTTCGATAATTCCAGCCACACGTATTTGATAATTAGTTTGCACCACATCACGCCGGCCGGAGGTGATTTCCCAGCTCAGGCGCGGGTGTTGAACATCAATTCCTACGGGGTTTATTTTATATTCAGTACGGAGGTTTGTGATTCCCGGTTTTATTGAAGTTTGTGCTTTTATTGCAAAAGGATTGCATATGAAAAAAAGGCAGAAAACGAAAATGCCCCTGGCAAACATAGTAAATCGGTTTTTTATTTTTTTTGTGTTCATAGTAAATAGTTTTTTTTAAATATCTGTTTTAGTTTAGTTGATAACTCATCAATAGAGGTATATTCAATCATTTCAAATTTCCTGTTTCCTTTAATCATAGCTGAAAGGTTGCCGGATTTTTGTTTAAAAAGACAGATGATCCTTTTTCCAAGCGATTCTCCCAGGGCAATTTCATAACCTACACCAAGTGATGGCTGTGTAACTTCTGCAATAATAATATCTGATTCTCTCAGCCATCCCGTATCCCGTTCAAAGATGGCAGTTTCGGAAATATTTTCTCCCCGGTCATCCAGTTTATCATCTGCAATATGTTCAGTAAGCACCTTGCCATAGGTGCTCAACTGTGATAGTATTGCTTTATACTCCCGGGCATAATCCCGTCCACCTCTTATTGATGCAGCAAAATATATTTTCATTTCTTCCTCAACCGTGGGATCCACATTGGTACTTCTTTTATATACTGCTCATATTCCTTGCCAAAACGGGCAAGCAGAAGACTTTCTTCATATCTCGATATATAGTGCAAAAATGCTATCCCAATAATCCATACAACTGCAGCAGCCAATGAAATATTCAGGATCAGCAGACCAAAATAGAGTAAAATTTCGCTCAGGTATATCGGATGGCGGACGATATTGAATACGCTTTTCCTGATCACACCGGGGTTCTCTCTATTCTTCCCGAACATGATAGACAGACCTGTTTTTGCCAGGTAACCCGACAGAGCCAGGAAGAGGACACCAAAAGAGATTCTGAAAACAGGTGGGATGTACTGGTTTAGGAAAGTTGTATATTCCAGAAAAAACGAATCGGCTATCCATACAACAGCAAATAGTAAAGCCAGAATCATCTGTCCGGCATCACCGGCAAAATACTCACCGGTAAGATTTTCGTGATGATGGTGTTTTTTTTTGTGTTTTTCCTTGTGTGCCATATTAATTTAATTTATTGGGAATTATCTGTAAGTGTTTTTTATGACAAAATCAGCGGTGAATATTAATATCATTATTATCTGTGGTAAATGTAAGAAGCTTTCTTTAAAAAATCATATTGGGATAGATTTCATTCTATATTTAATTTTCTTATCTTGCGGTAATAAGTAGACTTCAGGCAAATTATTTCTGTCCATAACATTAAACCAAGAAAGAGCATTACTCCCAAAAAGATCACAGGCCCGGCTACAAGGCTAAAAAACCCGACAAGTAAGCTAATACATGTAACTACAAGTAATAAAATAAGCGTCCATCTTTTTTCTTTAAAAACACCAATAGTTATTATTATCATCAAGATAAGCAATGGAAAAAGAAAAACTAGAAAGATTATTCCAAAAATTCCGATCATAATTCCCATTTCTCCGGCTTTAAAACCTTCATATGCTAATTTTAGCAAAAATAGAAATGTCATCAGGGTAAAAAACGTTTGAAAAATACAAAGCCAGGCAAGCATGGTTCCCTGCCAGGGCGGGTGGAGTTCTGTATCAGGTGAGACTTTTATTGATTTCAAAATTAACCGATTATTTTTTTAATTTACACGACTATTGTATTCAGAAATGCGATATATATCTGCACTATTTTACTATTTTTTATTCATATATGCAATAAATTAATCGAAGTATGATCGCAAACAGTAACTACGTACTCAAATCTTGTTATTCAAACACATATTGCCCATTCATTACTTCAACATTAGGTGGAACCCTAAACTTTTCAAAGAAATCATATCCTTGCTTCAGGTTTTGCCAGAATAAATACCATTCAGAATTTATCTGTTTTTCCATATTTTCATCAGTCATTTTGAAAGGAAAAATATGAACTCTGAAAAAAGACTGACCATTTCTGAAGGCTAAATCTGCAATAGCATATATTTCCTCAATCTTTTCATTCGTCATTGCATAGCATCCTATTGATACACAACTTCCATGTACCATCAATGCGCTACCGGTTCTATTATGACTGCGATCATAACTATTTGGATAGCCAAGATCAAAAGAAAGATGAAAGTTGCTTACAGGATTTAATCTATTGGGAGTTACATAATAAAAACCTTCAGGTGCCTTGCCATCTCCTTGCCTCGTTTTTGGACCTAACGAGTCATAGCCATATGTACAGATTGGATATTTCTTGAACAGGTGATATCCATTTTGGTTTTCAACCCATATCTCTAATTCTTTTTCCTCCTTGAATATTCTCATAAAAATTGGTAAACCGGGGCTAAGCCCTGATTTCTCAAATTCTATTTGCAGATTTGGTTTTACACGTTCAATTGCCTCCCGGGACCGGGAGCTTGACGGTATGTCCTGTGCAAATGCAACAAGTTGGAAAGATAAAAAAATAATAATAAGTACTTTTATCATAGGCTCCTTATTCCGATTCCGGTTA
>JADFUQ010000095.1 GCA_015222065.1 Bacteroidota bacterium | reverse complement strand
AGAACGATAGAACGATAGAACGATAGAACGATAGAACGAAGAGGAAATGAGACATGAGTAACCAGTAACCAGTAACCAGTAACATTCCAGTCCGTGGTTAGTCAATTGACCGGGAAACAATCACCGGGAACAAAAATATTTCTGTAACTTTGCGGGATAAATAGAGTCCGTCTATAAAGGCAGAAAGTTTAAATAAATATTAAAAATCACAAATGACAAGCACCAAAATACAAATAAATCTCAATGACCCAAATTACAATACTAAAAGTTGTTTGTTCATTTGGTAATTGATATTTGGAATTTATTTGTTATTTGTTTATTGTTTTTTGGTGCTTTGGTTCAAAACCTGTTTGACTTTATAGACAGATACAAATTAAGATAAAAGAAATGATAATAGGTTTATTGCGTACCATATTAATTCTGATAGTTTTCTATTTCCTGGTGAAATTGGTTGCAAAGTTTTTATTCCCGCCATCATCCAATGATTCCACCATGAATAACCGGAATAATAACCCTAAAAAGAAAGAAGGCGATATAACCATTCATTTTGATAAACGAACGGATAAGAAAATGTTCGGCAAAGACTCGGGAGAGTATGTTGACTACGAAGATGTAGGCAAAGACGAATAAAGAAAAATTCTCGTAATGCAACAGTCTCTTCAATAGCATAAAAGCAAATAATGAAGAAGGCATTGGCGGAATAAAATCCGGCCTTCCTATTCAAATCCATACAGGTTTACGTACAGGGAACAGTATTAGAAAACCAACGGAAAACACAAATGCCATTCACCTTGCAAATCTATTCCTCAAATATAAATTTTTATATTATGCATATTAAAAAAAATCTGCTATTAATTGGCATATTGGGTCTCGGGGTTACCCTTGGATCTTTAACCGGTTGTGGCACTAATAATAAACAGGAAGAAGCAACTTCTCCAAACATCATTTTTATTATGGCTGATGATATGGGCTATAACGAACCGGGATGTTATGGCCAGGAAATCATTAAAACCCCGAATATCGACAGGATCGCAACGGAAGGAATACGGCTTACCCAACATTACTCCGGAAGTCCTGTATGTGCTCCGTCGCGTTGCGTATTATTGACCGGTAAACATACGGGTAATTCCTATGTAAGAAATAATTTTGAAGTGAAGGGCGGGGATGGATTTTGGGGCCAAAAGCCCCTTCCTGACAGCACCATAACCATCGCGGAATTACTCAAATCAAAAGGTTATGCAACGGCTGCAATGGGTAAATGGGGACTTGGAAAAACCGGATCGGAAGGAGATCCGAATAACCAGGGATTTGACCTGTTTTTCGGTTTTAACTGTCAGCGTCATGCTCATAATCATTATCCAAGATTCCTTATAAAAAACCAGGACACGGTATGGCTTGAAGGCAATAACAGGGAATTAACCGGAGAGCAATACTCGCAGGACTTGTTTATTGAGGAGGCGCTGCAGTTTATAAAAAACAATGAAACCACACCCTTTTTCCTGTATCTTCCTTTTGCTGTTCCTCACCTGGCAATCCAGGTACCGGAAGAATCGCTGGAAGAATATAAGGGTATAATACCTGAAGAAGATTATGAACACAAGGATCATTATCAACAACATCCTTTTCCCCGGGCCGGATATGCCGCTATGATCACTCACATGGACAAAGGAATCGGTCAGATCATGGCATTATTAGAAGAACTAAACATCAAGGACAACACTATAATAATATTTATTTCCGATAACGGACCAACCTATAACCGCATAGGTGGTTCCGACTCGGAATTCTTTAAAAGCGCTGGAGCGTTCAGGGGGCTGAAAGGAAGTGTTTATGAGGGCGGTATCAGGGTTCCGTTTGTTGCCCGCTGGCCGGGTAAAATAAAACCCGGAACAACAAACGATTTTATTTGTGCATTTCAGGACATTTTGCCAACCCTTAGTGAAGTTGCCGGTGTTTCTGATAAAAACCCTGATGATATTGACGGAATTAGTTTCGTTCCAACCCTTTTGGGTAAAGACAAACAGGAAGGGCATGAATATCTATACATGGAATTTGCGGCGTACGGTGGTCAGCAAATGGTAAGAATGGGCGATTGGAAAGGGGTGCGGCAGAACATGTTTAAGGACAGCCTTCAGATAGAATTATATAACCTTGCGGAAGATATAGGCGAGCAAAACGACGTATCTGAACAGCACACGGAAATAGTTGAACAGATCAGGAAAATCATGAGGGAAGCACGGATTCCGTCAAAAGAATTTCCCTTCAAACAAATTGATCCATAAATTCAAATTGCGGGCTGTCTATGTTCATTCGTGGAATTAGTTTTTTTTACGCTTCTTATTTCTCTTTGCATGAACCTTTGAAAGTATAAAAAATACCAGCAACAACATATTCAATGCAAATATCACAGAAAAGATCAAAAATAAATTTCCGAAGCTTTCTATGGCATTCCATATTTTTGGCTTTAGCCACTAATTTTATGGATGTAGATACAATTATTCCGTCAATGCTTATTAAAGCAGGCGGAACTTCGGTGCATCTGGGTATTTTAACAGCGATTATGATAGGCGGCACAAGAATATTTCAACTGGTTTTTGCCTCAAACCTTTCAAAAAGGTCAGTTAAGAAGAAATTTTTACTTATCGGCATTAACTTAAGAGTGCTTTCACTTATTCTTCTTGGGGGAATGTTTTATAAATCAGGTTCCCTGAGTGGTGATTTGATAATATTCCTGATTTTTTTACTGATCTCTGTATTTTCTTTAAGTGGTTCATATGCAGCAATATCCTATAATGATATTCTTGGTAAATCAATAAGACAAGAGAGCAGGAAGCATTTTTTTTCTTTAAAACAAACTTTAAATAGTATAGGAATTTTTATTTCTGCATGGATTGTCAGAGATCTGATTAAACGGTTTGAATATCCTGACAATTATGCCCTGCTATTTCTTATTGCAGGGGTTTTGTTATTGATTGCAACTTTGGGATTCTGGAATATCCGGGAGGTTTATTATCGAAGTATTCAAAGAAAAAATATAATAGATTTTTTTCGGTTAATTCCTTCTGAGATAAGAAGTAATTCTAATCTTAAGAACTATCTTTTAATTATTAACAGCTTAGGCTTAGGATTAAGTATTTTACCTTTTTTAATTTTATTTGCAAAAGAGAATTTCAGTCTGAGTTATGCATTAATTGGGAATATTTTATTGTTCAAAGTTATAGGAATGTTAATCGGAAGTATGACTTTTTATAAAATGGCTCAAAAGATTAACTACAAGTCCTTATTGAAATCTAGTTTAATAATAGGTGGATTATTGCCTGTATT
>JADFUQ010000566.1 GCA_015222065.1 Bacteroidota bacterium | reverse complement strand
CGATCTCCCTCCATGCACCACAATCTGGAATGGATCCATGAACTGAATATCGAATATGATGCATCCACGTTTGACACAGACCCCTTTGAACCTCAGCCGGACGGGATGGGTACCATCTTCCCTTTCTGGGTGTGGCACGTGATGACGGTACCGGATACGTGGAGCTTCCCTACACCCTGCCCCAGGATCATTTGCTGTTAGTCTTGATGAAGGAAAAGACTATTGATATATGGAAAAAGAAGCTGGACTGGGTCGCTGAAAATGGTGGCATGGCAATTCTAAAACGCGTCAGCAAAATGGACATTCAATATGTTATATCCACGTATTGACCGTTTAGTTACATTATATTTTTTCCATCCATTAATACGAATGATACACTCGCACAAAGAAAAACATATCCCCATATTAATGTATCATAATATCTCGGAATATAAAGAAAATGGTGTTCATCCATATTACCAGATGAATACATCACCTGACATTTTCGTTGAGCATATGAGGTTTCTTTATGATAATAATTATTCTGTGACTCCCCTTCAGGATATCAAAAAGTATTTTGAATCAGGAGGAAAAATAACAAATAAATGTATAGTTATAACCTTTGATGACGGATATCATGATTTTTATACAAAGGCATTCCCTGTTCTGCAAAAATATGGCTTTAGTTCTACAGTATTTCTACCTACAGTATTTATCAAGAATAAAAGACTAAAGTCTAAAAAGAAACAAACTCTCATTTGGAATGAGGTACGAGAATTACATAAAAATGGGGTAAAATTCGGCTCCCATACAGTTACTCATCCTCAGCTTAAATTTTTAAAGAAAGAGAATATTGAATATGAAATCAGACATTCCAAAGAGGTTATAGAGGATAAACTTGGAGAATCAATAGACTCTTTCTCTTATCCTTTTGCATTTCCAGAAGAGGATAAGGAATTTAGAAAATATTTGAGAGACATTCTTCAAAAATTTGGTTACAAATATGGTGTAAGCACCAGAATTGGGACGGCTTCCAAGAAAGATGGTATTTTTTTCCTTAAACGAATACCAGTAAATTCATGTGATGATATTTCTCTCTTTAAAGCAAAGCTTGAAGGTGGTTATGATTGGCTTTATAACATTCAGCTTGCCAGTAAGATAATAAAATCCAAGCTTCATCATTTTTACCAATGATACACCTACTTCTTCTAGGCAGTATCGATAGCTATCGTGTTTATTAGTATATGCAATGAAACTGTGTGACAAATAAAATGGTAAGCCGTATATGACATGATGACGGCTAACGAATAAGGTTAGATTGTGTGAGGAACGAACCACAATCTGAACCGTTTGTTGGACAAGCCCGGTCTATTATATAGAAAATATCTTTTTGGGGGATAGCTGTCGGATCAGGCAGGCGGTAGGCAGAGGTTCTTCTGCTTCTGGAAACACGATCTTTGAAATAGATTTTCCTGATAAAACAACCTGTCAGGGGCAGAAAATACGGTTTTTTGCGCACAGGTACCCATTGCCGGGAGAATCGGATTTTTTTGATAAGCCGGTAATGTCGTTTCAGGGTTACATAACAAATTCTCCTTTTCAGGTTATGTGAGACAGACTTGTTGCCTTCCTGGCGGTTTCGGTATCATCGTCAGGATGATTTTCATTTTTTCACCGCCCATTCGCTTCGCTCATTAGAGGTACAGAAGACGCAGAGGATTTCCCCATAGGGTCATATCAAACAGCTCCTT
>JADFUQ010000094.1 GCA_015222065.1 Bacteroidota bacterium | reverse complement strand
TCGTCAATAAAACCTGTTACTGTTTGAAGCGCTTCATCTCCTCGTTGCCCGCGGATATCAATTTCAGGTTTAAATTTAAGTTTACGTTGATGCAGTTCATGTATAAACCCGGTTGATTCAACTTTGTCTGAAGTGTTAACGGTATCATCCTCCACTGTTTTTTGCAATTTTTCCATATCAACGGTAGTGATCATATTACCGAATGAAACAATAACACTTTTTGATGTAACTTCAATAACCTCACCCGTTTTGTCCATGCCTGTCATTTTAACCTTATCACCTTTACTGATAATATGTTTTTCAGTTAACGGTTTCTTTTTCTCCGGGTCTTTAATAATATCCGGTCTTCTCTTTTGCAGATACTTTTGTTGTTTCCTTACCTGTTCAAGCCGTTTTTCGAATTCCTTTTCCGTTCCGGTTTTTTGTTTTGCCGCTTTGTCTTTAAACTCATCCAGTTTATTCCTTATTTTCCTGGTTTTTTCTTTCTCTGCCCGGGCTTCCTTAATTTCACGTATAGTATTTTCTATTCTCCGGTTAGCATTGTTAAGAAGATCCTCTGCCTCCAGCTTTGCTTTTTCAATGATCTCTTTCCTGAATTTCTTAATTGAATCCAACTCCTCCGAATATTTTTCAACTATTTCTTCAAGTTTCTTTTCCGATATCCTGATACGGTCTCTTTTCCTTTCCCAGTATCGTTTATCCCTTACAACATCTTTAAGGTGTTTATCAAAATCGATATGTTCCTTACCAACCTTTTTCTGTGCCTCATTAAGGATATTTTCCGGAAGTCCGATTTTACGTGCGATCTCAAAAGCAAAGGAACTACCAGGTTTACCAATTTCCAGACGGAACAGCGGTTCCATCAGGTGATTATCGAAAAGCATTGCCCCGTTCTCAATACCATCGGCTGATGCAGCAAAATGCTTCAGATTTGTATAGTGGGTAGTTACAACCCCGTAAGTGCCTGTTTCATTCAACTTCGCGAGTATTGATTCAGCTATTGCTCCTCCAAGCATAGGCTCAGTACCGGTTCCGAACTCATCGATCAGGATCAGGGTTTTTTCATCTGCATGTTTGGTAAAGTATTTCATATTTACCAGGTGCGAACTATAGGTGCTCAGGTCATTATCAATCGACTGGTCATCACCCATATGGATAAACAGTTGGTTAAAAATACCTGCTTTTGAATCTTTGTCCATCGGAACCAATAAACCACACTGCAACATGTATTGTAAAAGTCCGGTAGTTTGGAGACAGACAGATTTCCCGCCGGCATTAGGACCGGAGATCACAAGTATCCTTTTGTCTGTGGTAAGACCGATATTGAGCGGCACAACATTTTTCCTCGCATTCTTAAACAAAAGGTATAGCAGAGGATGGACAGCATTTTGCCAGTTAATTCCGGGATTATCTGATAATGAAGGTTTTATCCCGTTAATAGTATTTGCTATTAATGCTTTTGCCCTGATAAAATCAATCAATCCAAGGAAATTAAATGAATCGTTAAGATCATCAATATAAGGGCGCAGGAAGTCACTGAATTCAATTAATATCCTGATTATCTCACGTTTTTCAGCATATCCCAGCTCCCGTATCTCGTTATTCAGTTCAACTATCTCAGCCGGTTCAATGTAGGCAGTCTTTCCGGTAGCTGATTCATCCAGTATCACTCCACTGATCTTTCTTTTTTTACCGGCATCCACCGGGATAACCAGTCGTCCCTCTCTTACAACAAGTGATTCATCCTGCCCTACCAGACCGGTCTTTTTGGCTTGCTTAATAATTGAATGGATCCTGCCTGAAGCTTCATTCTCCTTATTCGCGAGGGTTTTCCTGATATGTGCCAGTTCCGGGGATGCTTTATCCCTGATCTTACCTTTGGGAGACATGATTCTGTCTATCCTGTCGTGAATTGCAGGAAACACTTTCAGATTTTTTCCAAGTTCTTTCAACCTGGGGAAACGTTCAGGATCAATGTTTGAAAGGTAGTGGTTTACTGATTTTATAGTTTCGAGAGAACGTTTAAGGTCAAAGAGTTGTTCCAAATCGGGATGTGACCCGCTGATACGCATCTTTTTGAGTGTTGGTCTCAGATCGAAATAAAAATCAAGCGGAAACGATTCCCCGGTTTCAATCAGTTGTTTAAACTCATCTGCCTGATCGATCCACAATCTAATCTCTTCAGGTTTTGTTGAGAAACAGATTTTCTCACATCTTTCTTTTCCAAGCGGACCAAGACATTTCTCTGCCAGCAGTTCTCTGACCCGATCGAAGCCAACCTTTTTTTCAAATGATGCAGGGTAAATCAATTTTGCTTTTGTATTTGGTAATTATTGTTACAAAAATACAAAAAGAGAATTATATGGAATCCGTTTTTATTTGGATATATAATGATTATTTAGTAATTTGCGGTAGAACCTATGATAGACTTGATACAACAGCTCGGTGCCTATAAATAAATTATATGCAATTATTAAGTGTGCCTACGATATAATAACCGAAACCTAGAAGAACGATCATGAGTGTTTTTTCAACCTTTTTCAAGGTATCAGTTCTTTGTACTATTACGACAATTTTACCACTAAGAAGTTCTGCACAGCATTTAGAATCCGGACTTAATGAACCTATGAAAATTCAACGCATTAAATCGCCAGTCAAACTTGACGGTTTAAGTAATGAATCTGCATGGGAGGGCATTAAATCACTGCCGATAATTATGAGGGCACCAAATTTTGGTAGTGAACCATCAGAACGCACAGAAATTTTATTGAGTTATGACGATGATTACCTTTATGCAGCGGGTCGATTCTATGACAGTGAGACTTCTAAAATACAAGCAACATCTTTTAAACGCGATGTTTGGAATTATACTACAGATAATATGATCATCGTCATCGATGCATTCAATGATAATGAAAATGCAGTAATGTTTATGACCACACCTGCAGGAACACGAACAGATGTGAATATATTAAATGATGCTGAAGGAGCACCATTAAAGAATGTAAACCCAAGCTGGAATACATTTTGGGATGTGGCAACGGTGTGTAATGATGATGGGTGGTTCACAGAGATGCGAATTCCTTTCTCAAGTATTAGATTTGAAGAAAGAGATGGACAAACTGTAATGGGCATTACAGCTTTCCGGTGGATTGCACGTAAATTCGAAATGGACATTTCCACATTAATCCCGGAAAAGTTTGGTTTTTGGGGAGCTTTTAAGCCATCGCAAACGCAAGATGTTCTTTTTGAAGATATCAAAAGCCATAATCCTCTTTACATAACTCCCTATTTACTTGGTGGGTTAGGACAATCAAATGAACTCAATGATACTGAAACAGCATACAAAAGAACTGACAAGTTTGTCCATGAAGCGGGATTGGATGTTAAGTATGGGCTTACAAACAATCTTACATTAGATGTTACCTTAAATACGGATTTTGCACAGGTGGAGGCAGATGACCAAATGATAAATCTTACACGTTATTCATTATTTTTTCCTGAAAAAAGACTTTTTTTCCAGGAACGCTCCGGCAACTTTGATTTTAGTTTTGAAGATATGAATCGTCTGTTTTACAGCCGGCGTATTGGAATCCATGAAGGAGATCAGGTACGAATCTATGGTGGTGCCAGGGTTGTTGGCAGAGCTGGTCCATGGGATATAGGATTTCTTAACATGCAGACAGAGAATTTTAAGGCTCTTCCGTCAGAAAATTTTAATGTGCTCCGGTTGCGTAAGCAGGTCATTAATCCATATTCTTATATTGGAGGTATGGTTACTTCAAGAATAGGAAACAAGGATAGCTGGAATACTACTTATGGAATTGATGGTATCTTCCGTTTGTTTGGAGATGACTACTTAACACTAAAATGGGCACAAAGCTTCAAAGATAATGAGAAAAACCAAATTGTTTCGTTAGAACCTTCTAAGATATATGTAAACTGGAACCGGCGAAGTAATAAAGGACTTGGTTACAACCTTAGTTATTCAAGATCTGGTGATGATTTCAACCCGGGTATTGGATATGAACGTCGGGATAATTATACTCGTTTTGGTGACAGGGTGCATTATGGATGGTTCCCTGGTGAAGAATCTAAATTACATAACTATCAGGTTTTCTTTGAAGGAATTACATTTATTCGTAATATGGATGGGAATATTGAATCTTCTGATATAGGTCTTGGATGGGAATTCGAAACAAGGGCAGGTTCATCCGGTTCAATTTCATCAAGGCAATTCAAAGAAAATGTTACAGAATTATTTTCATTTTCAGATGATGCTGATGTTCCAACAGGCAGTTATACATTCTATGTTATTAAAAGTAGTTTCTCTACACCTAAAGGAAGCCCCTATAGTATTACAACAACTGTTGATGCTGGTTCTTTTTATGATGGCAGGCGTTTTACGATAACCTTAAAACCATTTATTGCTATATCTAAACATTTGCAATTAGAAGGTATGTACCAGGTCAACAGAGTAGAGTTTCCCGATCGCAACCAGAAGTTTACAGGTCATATAGGACAGCTAAAAACCTCGGTGTTTTTAAATAGTAAGCTTTCCCTGATTCCAATAGTCCAATACAATAGTGCTATTGATGAAATCATCACCAACATAAGGTTCAGGTACAATCCGCAAGAAGGCCATGATCTCTATATAGTGTATGATGAAGGTCTTAACACATACAGACAACGTGAAATACCGGTACTACCTCGCACAAATAATCGCACAATCTTAGTAAAGTATAATTATACCTTTAACATTGGTTTATGAGATTCAGGAGAAGACTAATTGTTACTGGTTACTGGTTACTGGTTACTGGTTACTGGAGCGGTCAGACCGGTAGCACAAGGAATATAACTTATCTGAAACTCCGAGATATGTAGAAGCAGAATGCTGAAGTAATTAAAAACTAGTCAAACTGCGGAAAATAGGAAGTGTTTCAAACGGGCACTGGAAATAATATTTATTAAAAATAGTAGTATTATATGGAATCCGTTTTTACTTGGATATATGTGTATTATATTGTAATTTTCGGTAGAATATAATGTTAGCCAACAAAAGGAGAATAGAGATGATTGCAGAAACAATATTTGGAGTAGCAAAAGACCTGTTTGGCATCTTTTCTAAACTGGATGAAAAACGTCTTTCAAGAACTGCCAAGGTTACGGATTACTTTTCCAACTTAGCCCAAACCATCGAAGATACAAGTGCCTACCTGAAGAAGGGAGAGTATCCTCATGGCAAATGCGAGGAATTACGGTTTCATGCGGAAAATATGACAAAAACGATAGGAGATCTAATTGGGAAAAATGAGGCAGAGGATTACGAGGGAAAAGTATTAGAAGTCTGGGAAATTGAAAGGATGCATTATGAATTGAGTGACATTGATAATGAAAAAGAAAAGCATAGTAAATTACAAATGTTAGATGAGGCCGCTGGCTACTTTCGGGGAGTGGCAGCTCATTTGAGAATAATTGGCTAACAAGGCAAATTCAGCCGACCTTCTTCGTCGTCGGCTGATTGGCGGCGTTATCACTTATCAATATGAGGTGGCCAATTAAAATAATGTATACGCATACTGATTAGCTTAAAACTTATGTTCAATCTAAAACAAGGAGGTTATTATGAAAGAAAAAAAAGAGAATGTTAATATCTCAGTATTGGAATGTTGTCCTGAACTAAAGCAACAGCCCATCTGTGACGCATTGAGATTTCGTTACCAGTTGCCGTTCTTTCCCCTTCCTAATGGAATGAAGCAGCGTATTCCTGTGGATGTCATATTGTATTTCGAACTTGTACGTTGCTCCGAATCACTGGTCATTGGTGATCCGATCTATTCCACAACACTTTTGCCCGGCGAACGTGTAAGGTTATTTACAAGTGACCGGCACACACAATGGTCATATGACAGTGAGTCAAATCTTTCCTATCGACATCAGACCACATCTGAGGAATCATACTATGCTGCCGGGATGGCTGAAGCGATGAGTGATTTAACAATCAATGAAAGCAGATCCAGCAGTTCCTCTTACGAAGACTCATGGGCTCAAGGCGGAGGCGGGGCAAGCTTCTCATTTTTTGGACTGATTGAATTGGGTGGAGGTGGAAGTTGGGGCTCCTATGATTCAGAATCCACATCTAGATTCAGCCATAGTTTATCCCGGCATGCAGAATCTTCTTCGAGATATGTGGCAGCCAGTGTCCGCGCCAAAAGTTCAACCTCCGTTGGTGAAGTTGAACAACGGCAACATGCAGAAGGTGAGTCAGAAGCCCACTATGAATCAGCCTCACGGGTATTCAGCAATCCTAACAAATGCAAAGCGGTCACCTATTTATTCCACAAGATCAATAAGATTCAAAAAGTTCATTTTAAATTGGTGGCCATTGAACGAAGGGTACAGGATCCGAAAGTACCTACAGGGGCTCATCAGCGCGTACCTGTTGATACGACCGGTAGGCTTACGATAAAGCCGGAATTTATATCTGCCGCAAATAAGGAACGTCTTGAGAAAGAGAAAATGGCTCGCACCAGTGCCGCAGAACGTCAACAATCGACAGCATCAGCCATGGGTTTCCAGCAGTCAGGTTTTTACGCTGCAGCATCCTATAAATCTGCTCAAATGGTATTTGAACGCAGCGATCCGACTTACGATATACCTGTCCGCAAGGCTGCCATTGAGGCAGTAGACAGAGAACTTATAGATGCCGGGATCTTGGATGAGAAGACACTTGAACCATCTGATACCTTTGTGAAAGAGTTATACTGGGAGAGAGAAGAAATTCTGCCTACACCCGGCATTATCGTAAAAGGCTGCCTTGATGAATGTGTTACATGCGAACCTGCCCTGGTGAAGGAAATCGAACTGGATCTGGAACGTAAAAAACTCGAGAATGAAATGCTGAAACAACAGATTGAATTGCTGGAAAAATCCCAGGAATATCGTTGTTGTCCCAGTGAACCGGCATCTGATGATGAGCCAGACGATCAGTAAATTCTTATAATCAAATCCAGTATAAAGCCAGGTAGAATAATTGTCTGGCTTTATTATTAAGAGGGATGGTGAGGTTGAACTGTTCAAGGGAAGGCTACTGACCGGATAAAACTTCTGCAGATCATTAGAACAAGTGCACGAGGTTATCCAATTTGCCTTTAACTTATAAGTGATAACAATGGAAT
>JADFUQ010000565.1 GCA_015222065.1 Bacteroidota bacterium | reverse complement strand
GGTACAGAACATTTGGAGACTGAAATAAAATCTGATTATTCACTATCCCCGGTAACTGAAAAAATAATTGAAGAAGATGTTAAATATGTTTTCGGTAAAATCAATACAATTTCTTCTAATATTAAAGAGGTAATCAGAGACAGAGATGTAATCATTGTTGCTGTTACTGCTACCGGACACAAATACATAGCAAGGGAATGCGCCCCATATTTAAGAGATGGACAAACAATCTTATTAAGTCCTGGAAGATGTTTTGGAGCTATAGAGTTTTACAAAATAGTAAATGATTATTACAAACCTAAAAGAATGCCAGATATTACTATAGCAGAAGCTCAAACATCCATATATACTTCCAGATATACAACACCTCGTTCTGTAAGAATATTTGGTGTAAAGTTTAGTGTCGATATCGCAACCATACCTTCATTTAAAGTTAAAGATGTTGTGAATTTACTGGGAGATATATATCCACAGTTGACTCCTACAGATAATATTCTTAAAACTAGTTTAGGTAATGTAGGTGGTATATTCCACGTACCAATTACAATTCTAAATACTACTAAAATAGATAGGAGGCAAAATTTTAAATATTATATAGATGGAATAACGGAACACACAGCGCCAATTATTGAAGATGTTGACAAAGAGAGATTATTAATAGCTAAAGAATTGGATGTGAAAGTAATCTCTGCCAGGAAATGGCTATACCAAAAATATGGCTCCGTAGGAGCAGATTTATATGAAGCCATACAAAACACACGGGCATATAGGGAAATTAAAAGTCCGGAAAGCATTAATCATAGGTATATCTGGGAAGATGTTCCTACAAGTTTGGTTCCATTATCTTCGCTTGGAAAGAAATTACAAATCCCAACTCCTATGATAGATTCATTTATTTATCAAGCAATATCAGCAATGAGAAAATATTTTAATATAGATTTTTTTGAAAGTGGAAGGACAATGGAAAATTTAGGATTGGAGGATATGAGCATAGATGAAATAAAAAAAAATATTAAAACAGGATACTAACAAATCACTCAACCTGACCCGCTTTCGTTTCGCTTCAGTGAGCAGGTTAGCGTTTGGATTTATATAGTACAAATGACAGGTATAGAAAACCGCCAGGCGGGTATGACATGTGTTTGGAAAATTACTTTTTGCCTTTAAACCCAAAGTTTGAACAGTAGGTATTACACTACCATCCAATAAACCGGTAACCATTTTAACGGTTTCTATTTATATCGAACTCACGTTAGTTTACAATAAGCGGTCAGACCGGTGGGAAAAAGATATAGTTCATATGAAATCCCATAGATAAGTAGAAACAGAATGCTGAAGTAATTAAAACCGATCAGACCGCTGAAAAAACAGCTTTTTAGAAAAACTGACAAATGGAAATATTTTTTCGGTTCAATAGAACTTCGTAAAAATAATAACGTAATTAAATTTTAAACTATGCCACGTAAAAAACCTGAAGATAGAAATACAAACTATTACAAAACCCGAAATTTTAAGTGCGGAAAACAGGAAGTGTATGGCGAAGAGGCGCACTGGATTTGGTTATTCTGAGGTCAACTGCCTACGATTGTAGGCTGGCTTTAATTTTTTCAGGTAAATATTTAATGATTTCAAAATCATCCTTTGTTTTTATACCATTATTATAATTTTCCACAAAATACCCGTAATAATTTTCTCTTGTTTCATTCATTGCTTTTGCTATGTGTGCCCCATCAGGATACGATTTAACATTAGGAGAAATGGGAGTTGCTAGGAAATAATCAATATCATCATTCTTGGATATTATTTCAAAATTTAAAATCCCATCTTTGTCAATTGAAACTTCTTCTGATTCATTAATTCTATATTTATCTACTTCTAATTGTGAATAGTGTGACTTTCAGAACTCAAGCAAATCAGATGGCCTATCTTGCAAATTTTCGATAAATCTTTTACTTAACATAAGACCAACGCTTCCCCACTTTTTTACAAGTGTATTTTCTCCGGATTTACATATCCCTTCAACTTTAGCCAATTCTATAGCTTGGTAGTAAAGTTGGTTGAAATTGTCTTTAACATTGATTTTCTCAAAATATGGAACAACGTATCCATGTCCATTTTTTTCAACTGAATTTGAAAAAGTCATTGTATATGTACAGTATCTGGAAGTAGATTTTCGTCCATATCTAATAGGTAAACTTATTAGGTCCCTATTATTCATATCCAATTTTTCATCTCGCCAATTCTTTCTTTTGGAAGCTAAAATTTTTGGGTCTTTCAGTTGGATACAGTTATCCGGATCTTCCCAGTAAAGTGACCCTATCAATATTACTGCTCCTTGTAATTTCATATTCATTTATTTTAACTTGCCTTGAAACTTTGCGAGGTTTTTGCAAAAACAGTTACACTTAACATTAATACAATGATTGAGTAAAATATTTTTTTCATGATTGTAAAGATTTTATTCTATTCAGATTCTAATTATAACATTAATAAATAATAAGCCTGATCAATATTCTAATTTTGTACACTTACTTTTTTCTGTAATATATTTCTTTAAAATTGGCTGGATATAATGTAAAGTGAAGGAGATTGGAATAGTGTGGTTCTCCCACTCCTTTATAAGTCTCTTTACCATTTTTATCCTTTTTAATTTTATGCCACATGTATTCTTTTTAAGTAATAATATATTTTATTGGTTTACTGCTATCTAACAAAGCATGAGCCAGTGCAGATCTAGGAATATAAAAAGTACAATTGAAAAAATCAAAATTATTAATTACTAACGAATGCTCTTTTCCATGAACCTTATATCTAAAATAAAGGCTACCCTCATGAGGATCCGGCCCCACATTGCGTGGTATATTCAAAAAATCGAGTTTACCATAGAGATTAAATACTTGTACGCCAAAATATTTTTGAAGAGAAATCGGTAAGTCTATATCAATAACAACCCTTACCTTACCCATATATGATCCCGTAACAAGTTGGGTTACATAAATATTATTTGTTGGATCACCAAAATCATCAAGGTAACTTTTAACAATCCATTTTTGTGCAATTACCGTTACTGTTGTAAGCAACATAATGCTGACTATTAAAATTAGTTTTTTCATTACATAGGGTTTAACCAATAAGAATTCAGAATTCTACAAGTTACAAATAATTTCGTAATTAAGGCATAAAAAAAAGAGAATATCCTTTGTCCCGAAGAACGCAGTTTTAACCGGATTTTAAAGGGTGAAAAAGGATTTTGCGAGGAGTGAAACGACGAAGCAATCTCCCAAGAACAACCGGAATGCCAAAGAAATTAACTGTCATGAACTTTACGAAAAGCCTGGAGAGATTGCTTCACTACGTTCGCAAAATCCATATACTTATTATGCTTAAAAGGAGACACATGACAGTCTCCAACCTTGAACCCCTTAGAAGAATGAAGGATGATTGCCTGCCACATGAAATGTGACGCTTGCCCTGTAAAATTTGAGGTACGAAAATATTTCACTAGGGAAGGAGCATATTTCACGGTGGTTGAAAGATGAAGTGAAGAAAAATATGAATACCTATGGTAACGAACCCGTAACTCGTAACACGTAACAGATTGTAGTAATTAGAAAAACAGGTAATAATTTTTGTTTTAGGAAATCACTTTTCGCTTAAGACCCCTCTTCAAACTTCTTCAAACCGGCATCCAGAAAATCAATATATTCCCTGGTATTCAAATTATAAAACATTGGAGGGATTAGTACATTCCCATCAAAATCAAGAATAACGTAGTAGGGTTGTGTATTTATCCTGAACCTGGAAATTTGAAAATCGGCATTCTTTTTACCAATGGTCTTTTTTATCTTTCCGTCGTATCCGGAAGTAATCCATTCATCCTCAGGCAACTTTGTCCGGTCGTCAACATAAAGAGCAACAATAACAAAATTCTCTTTCAATCTTTTCAGCACATCAGGATCAGACCATACTTTAGCTTCCATCTCTTTACAATTGCTACAGGCATGACCATTGAAATCCAGTAGCACCGGTTTGTTTAATGCTTTTGCACATGCAAGACCCTGCCGGTAATCAAAATATCCTGTTAATCCGTATGGCAGACGCAGGAAATCAGCATATTTCGGATCGTCACATAATATATCTGTTTCATTGGCACCAAGTGTAACAGGAGATAGTAAAATCTGAAAAGCAGTTGATGAAACATCAAATTCCTGTGCTTCCTTCGGAGGCAATAAACCGGAAATAGGTTTTAGTTGTGCACCAAATAATCCAGGGATCAGATAAACCACAAAAGTAAAAGTAACCAGAACCAAAACCAGTCTCGGCACACTTAGGTATGGGACATCACTATCATGGGCAAATTTTATTTTCCCAAGTAAATAGAATCCCATTAAACTGAAAATCACTATCCAGAGTGCAATATAAATATCTCTGCTCATAATACCCAGATGGTAACCCTGATCGATAGTTGAGATAAATTTAAAACTAAAAGCGAGCACAATAAATCCAAGTACAACTTTAACAGAATTAAGCCAGCCACCTGATTTTGGCAAACTGTTTATCCATGATGGAAAAATAGCAAAAAGGGTAAAAGGTAAGGCAAATGCTAATGAGAATCCGAACATTCCCATGGCAGGTTCAATAACCTCGCCACCTGCTGCTTCCACCAAAAGAGCACCCACAATAGGACCGGTACAGGAAAATGATACCAGAACAGTAGTAAGTCCCATAAAGAATGCAGCTATAAGCCCTCCCTTGTCGGCTTGTTTATCTGCCTTGTTTAATAATTTGTTAGGTAAAATCAGTTCAAACATTCCGAAGAACGAAGCCGCGAATGTTATAAAAAGCAGAAAGAATATCAGGTTGGGGATCCAGTGTGTACTAATATTACCGGCAAAATCAGCCCCCGCGCTGGTAAGCGATACAATGAGACCTATTGATGTATAGATAATAATAATTGAAAGTCCGAAAATAATTGCCTGGGCAAGTGATTTACCCCGGCTGATATCTCCACGGCTAAAAAAGGCAACCGTCATTGGTATCATCGGAAATACACAAGGAGTAAGAATACCGGCAAAACCTGCAAGTATTGACAGAAAGAAAAAACCTAAAAGTGATGATCTGTTACCTGTTGATTTGGTCTCAGAAGAGTCAATAATAGTTTTAGCCCGGGACGCATCGTTTGGTTCAAGTACAAATTCAAACTCTTCATCTTTGGGAGGCAGACATCTTTGATCATCGCAACTCATATATTCAACGCTTCCTGAGATAGTAACAGGTCCGTCTGAGATTAGTTTAACCTTTTGAATAAAAACTGCTTTATCACTAAAGAGCTTAAGGTTCATATCAAAACTGGAATCATATTTCTCCTCTGCTTCAGATATCTCTTCCACATTTCCAACCAACTCAAAATTATCTGATTCGTTTATGCTGAAAGAAGTAGGTATCGGTCCTCCGTCAGGTATATCCTGCGAATACAAATGCCACCTGTTCTCAATTTTAGCAGTAAAAACCAATTCATACTGCATTTTTCCTGTTTTGTTATAAACAAACTCCCAACTAACCGGATCGAGAATCTGTGAAAACAAAGCATTTGTACTTAAAAGTAAAATTAAAATAAGTGTTATGATATGTGTTTTTTTCATCATCTGTTAAAATATTTGCAACTATTTAGTGCCCGTCTATAAAGTCCGAAAGTTTAAGTAATATAGTAAAAATCACAAATGACAAGCACCAAATTGCAAATAAATTACAATATTCAAAAACTCAATGATCAAAACAGTTTCGGTCACCCGCCTGCCCAAAAAGTGCCTTTGGTACGGCGGGCAGGTTTGGTAATTGATATTTGGATATTATTTGTTTTTTGAGATTTGTTATTTACCATTTGCCTGCCCCGTAGGGAAGCATGACCGTACGGGGGTTCTTTAATTCAAAATTTGTTTGACGTTTTGGACAGACACTATTTTATTGATAGCCATTTATTACTAACACGGTTCTTTAGTTATAAATATAAAAGAATCTTTTTGATGTTGGATTTACTTTGTGATTTCGTCACTAAATTTGTCGAAGAAGTGATATTCCAGGAAATTATAGGCTTGCACTTTTATTATTTGTATTCTGCACTTATATTTCACTCGCCACTTTAAACGCAGTGACCAAATACCTTTAGTTATATAAGCGGCAATAATAGGATGCACTTTTAATGTGAGTTTTGACAACTTGAGATCTTTTACAATATTACCAATTTCATCCTCAAGTTTTTCAGCAAACAGTAATGCAGGAGTTATTTCACCGGAACCCTGGCATGTAGGACATTTCTCTGTTATAGTAATATTCATCTCAGGTCTTACACGCTGACGAGTGATCTGCATAAGTCCGAATCTGGTTAACGGCAGGATATTATGTTTCGCACGGTCACCCTTCATTTCTTCTTTCATCTTCTCAAACAGCTTGTTCCTGTTTCCGGCAGAAAGCATATCAATGAAGTCAATAACAATTATTCCACCCATATCCCGCAGACGTAACTGCCTTGATATCTCATTAGCAGCAGCCATGTTAACTTCCAGGGCATTTGCTTCCTGATCATTTCCGGATTTTGAACGATTTCCGCTATTCACATCAATAACGTGTAAAGCTTCCGTGTGTTCAATAATAAGATAAGCCCCGTTTTTAAAATTAACCGTTTTACCAAAAAGGGCTTTAATTTGCTTAGTAACTCCGAACTGGTCAAAAATAGGAGTTTTACCCAAATAAAATTTAACGATCTTTTCTTTCTCAGGAGCAATAGATTTAATATATTCTTTTACTTCCCTGTAGAGAGAATAGTCGTTTATATTGATACTGGAAAAACTAACATTCAGGTTATCCCGAAGAAGAGCAGCTGTACGGTTAAGTTCTACTATCATCAATTTCGGGAAAGAAACTACGTTAAGCTGAGAAAAAGCATTTTCCCATTTAACAACCAAGTCACGCAATTCTAAGTCAAGAAGCGCCACTTTTTTACCCTGAGCAGCTGTTCTTATTATCACCCCATAATTCCTGGGTTTAATACTCTGCAGAAGGGTTTTTAGCCGGTTTTTTTCCTCGGGCAATTCCAGTTTCTGAGAAACAGACACCTTATCGGAAAAGGGCATAAGAACAATATTACGACCTGCAAGAGATATTTCAGAACACAGTCTGGGTCCTTTTGTTGAGATAGGTTCTTTTGTTATCTGAACTATAATGGGTTGATCAACTTTCAGTACATCACCGATTTTTCCATATTTATCAATATCCTGTTCTCTTCTGAACCTGTTTAACGATGGGACTTTACCTTTACGACTAATAGCAATATCGAGATACTTTTTCAATGACAGGAACTGCGGACCAAGGTCCAGATAATGCAAGAAAGCATCCTTACTATACCCCACATCAACAAATGCGGCGTTCAGTCCGGGCATTATCTTTTTTACTTTTCCAAGATAAATATCACCAACTGAAAATTTAAGATTAGTCTTTTCCTTCTTAAGTTCAACTAATCGTTTATTCTCAAGAAGGACGCTATTTATCTCAGAGGGAGAGTAACTAATTACCAGATCCTGGCTCACAATATCCTCAAGTTAAATTATCAACCGCACTATTTCCTACAATACTACAACTAGTTAAACCTAAAAGCTAACAAACCTTTAGGTTAAATAGTAAAACTCATCTATAAATGAATTAGGAAACGGATGTTTATTTCCGCTTTTTATGCCTGTTTTTTCTCAGGCGCTTCTTCCGCTTATGCGTTGACATCTTATGTCTTTTCTTCTTCTTTCCGCTAGGCATAAATTCATTAATTTGCGAAGTAATGTTCAGAAATTCCTTCTAATGTTTAACATTATTCTTCACCTTACCAACAAATGTTTTTGAAGGCTTAAAGGCAGGGATAAAATGCTCAGGAATAATTAATGTAGTATTCTTAGAAATATTCCTTGCAGTTTTTTCAGCTCTCTTTTTCACAATAAAACTGCCAAATCCACGAAGATATACATTTTTATCTTTCACAAGTGAATCCTTAACAGTTTCCATGAAAGCTTCAATTGTCTTTTGTACTGTTACCTTTTCAATACCGGTATTCTTCGAAATTTCGTTTACAATGTCTGCTTTTGTCATTTTTAAAAATCTTTAGTTATCAATATATTACATTGGTTTTAATATCAAGTGTGCAAATATAAAAGATTTCCAACAATAAACGAAATACTTAACTATTTTTTTTACTATTTTTGTAATTAACAAAAGAAAAAAAACATTATGTCAATAAACAAAGTAATTCTGGTAGGTAATGTTGGGAAAGATCCTGAAGTAAGATATCTGGACAGCGGTGCAGCTGTTGCTAACTTCCCTTTTGCGACAAGCGAAACATATAAGAATAAACAAGGAGAAAAGGTTACAAACACTGAATGGCACAATATTGTTATGTGGAGGGGATTAGCCGAAGTGGTTGAAAAATATGTAAACAAGGGGTCTCAGCTTTACATAGAAGGAAAGATCAGAACACGGTCATATGATGACAGGGATGGAAATAAACGTTATATAACAGAAATTATTGGAGACAATATGCAAATGCTTGGACGCAAAAGTGACAGAAGCAGTATTCCTCCTCCTTCTGAAGAAGACGCACCTGTTGCAAAATCTGATAATCAGGATATTACAACATCCAATAAAGACAAGGCCACTGGGGATTTCGATAACCAGGATACTTCAATCACGGAAGAAAATGACGATCTTCCATTTTAGTCCGTTAAAATAAGTTATTAAATATTTATTCATTTAGTTTGGAAACAGATGATCCTTACTCGTGGATGCCGCTAATAAGCAGCAATATTACCTTTCATCCTTTTAACCCCATTATTTTTATCTGGTTAACAGTACTGATCCTGCTTATTATATGTTCAGCACTTATCTCCGGATCGGAAGTGGCATATTTTTCACTTTCACCTTCAGACGTAGATAAATTCAAACGGGAAAAAAGCAAGAAATCTAACCGTATCATGAAATTAATTGATATGCCCGAAAGGTTACTTGGATCTATTCTTATATCAAATAATTTTGTAAATGTCGGGATTGTAATCATATCGAACTATATTATCAACAGGATAGTGGATCTGTCTGAAGCCAGAGTAATCGGGTTTGTTTTCCAGGTGGTAATTATCACCTTCCTGCTCTTGCTATTTGGTGAAATTCTGCCCAAAATATATGCTACACAATTTGCAGTTAAATTTGCCAGGGTAATGGCTATACCTCTCACAATTCTTGATAAGATTTTTAAACCAATCAGTCTGGTTCTAATATCATCAACATCCATTATTCAGAAAAAATTTTCTCGTTTAAAAGAGGATGTCTCCATGGATGATCTGTCTGAAGCTCTTGATCTTCCGTCAACCGAAATAACTGAAGATAAAGAGATTCTCAAGGGCATTGTCCGATTCGGGAATATTGATGCAAAAGAAATAATGAAAGCAAGAATGGATATTTTCGCGATTAATATTAATACAAAATTTACCGGGCTTCTACCCGAAATTATCTCTTCAGGTTATTCAAGGATACCTGTTTATATTGAATCACTCGACAACATTAAAGGAATGTTGTACATAAAAGACCTGCTTTCCCATATGCACAAACCAAATACTTTCAGGTGGCAATCTCTTATTCGTCCACCCTATTTTATACCGGAAACAAAAAAGATAAATGATCTTCTTGAAGAATTCCAGGCAAAAAAGATCCATATGGCTATTGTTCTGGATGAATACGGAGGAACATATGGATTAATAACACTTGAAGATATTCTGGAGGAGATCGTTGGTGAAATCACAGATGAATATGACGAGGAGGAAGCAACTTACAAAAAACTTGGCGAAAATGTTTTTCTTTTTGAAGGGAAAACACAACTTAACGATTTTTATAAGATTACCGGATCAGAAATTGGTGTTTTTGATAAAGTAAAAGGGGAAGCTGATACACTTGCCGGACTTATTCTTGAAATAAAAGGGGAAATTCCTATGAAGTATGATGTTATTAAGTACCGCAATTATGTATTCAACGTTACATCTGTTGATAACCGTCGCATTAAAGAAGTTGAAGTCAGGATTGAAGGTTTCTCAAAGTCTAAAAATGAAAAAAAACAATAGCACATCAACCATACTATTCCTGTTTACTTTTATAATATTGGGGGGTCTGTTTGGCGGAACAGCATGTAAAAAACAGACTGTTCCCAAACCACGGGGATATTTCAGGATCGACCTGCCTCAAAAGAATTACCATCTTTTTGATTCAGCATGCCCTTATAGTTTTGAGTACCCGGTTTATTCCAGAATAGCAGCTGACACCGATTTTAATACTGAACCATGCTGGATAAACATATTATACCCGGCATATAATGCTAATATCCATATTAGCTATAAACAGGTTCATAATAACCTTGATGAAATGGTTGAAGATGCTCACGCTCTGGTTTATAAACACACAATTAAAGCTGATGCTATTAACGAAGAGATTTTTCAAAATCCTGAAAAAAAAGTTTTTGGTATCTTATACGACATTCACGGTGATGCTGCTTCATCTGTCCAATTCTGGTTAACAGACAGTACAGATCATTATTTAAGAGGTGCCTTGTATTTCATGGTTGAGCCTGCGGAAGATTCTCTTGCTCCTGTAATAGCTTTTATCAAAGAAGATATATTACACTTGATAGAAACTATGAACTGGAAAAAATAAATCCCGGATTTGGTGATATTTTTTTATTAACTTGCCCTGATTTTTCTGAAAAAAAAGGATTCTTTATCATGGGAATGATCCTGAAAAAAAAACTGGAAGATGGAAGTATACTGGGAATATGGGAGATAACAGAAGATATTAATATACTCCTTGACCAGGTTAAACTTTCCGACACTGAATTTGATCGTTATAACAGATTCCTTAGTCATGCACGAAAGCTTGAATTCCTGAGTGTACGGGCATTATTAGGAAAAATGCTTAACCCTGATGTAAAAATTGTATATAATGGTAACCGGAAACCTTACCTTGATGATGGTTCTTACAATATTAGTATTACTCATTCAAAAAGCCTTACATCAATACTTCTGAATAAAACTAAAAGAGTTGGAATTGATCTTGAATATATGTCACACAGAATCAGGAAAATTGCTCATAAGTTCATTAACGATAATGAATCGATCAATAAGAATGATCTTACTGAGAAATATCATCTCTATATTCACTGGTGTGCCAAGGAGGCACTATATAAGGTATGTGACAAAAAAGATATTAATTTCAGACTAAATCTATTTATTAAACCATTTCCTGTAAATAACAAAGGTGTTATTAAGGGTAACGTTAACAGTGAAATGATTAACGAAGAATTTGATTTGAATTATTTCAAATATGATAATTATATTATCGTTTATACAAGTAAAGATTAATTTATGATCTACGATTGGATAGTTAAGCAGGTATTAAATGGGGGAAAAATATTTGCCCTTCTTCTTGATCCTGATGAATACAATGACCAGTCACTAAAGCACACCTTAATAGAAGCCGGCAAAACAGAAACAGATTTAATTCTTGTTGGCGGCAGCCTTGTTACTAATCCTGTCGCCCCCTTTATTCAAAAAATAAAAGAGAATTCAGAAATACCTGTTTTGCTTTTCCCAGGCAACTTGCTTCAAATCAGTGATAATGCTGATGGAATATTGTTATTATCTCTTATCTCGGGTCGAAATCCTGATTTGCTTATCGGTAATCATGTTGCAGCTGCTCCAATGATAAAAAGTTCAGGGATGGAAGTAATTTCAACCGGGTATATCCTTGTTGAGAATGGGAAATCCACTTCTGTTGAATATATCAGCAATACCAAACCTGTTCCATCTGATAAACCGGATATTGCATCAGCCACAGCTATTGCCGGAGAAATGCTTGGTTTCAAGTTAATTTATCTTGAAGCCGGTAGTGGTGCACAGCATCCTATAAAAACAGAAATAATCACCCGTGTAAAAAAGAATATTGAAGTACCTCTTATTGTTGGCGGCGGTATCAGAAATCCTGAAGATGCTAAAAATATACTAAATGCCGGTGCTGATATTATTGTTATTGGAAATGCAGTTGAGAAAGATACTTCCTTTCTGAAAAAGGTAAGCGACATCACAAAGAAATGGGACCTATAATTTTATAAGAAACAAAAAAAAATCCGCCCGAAAGCGGAATTTTTCACACTACCATTAAGTAAAATATCTTATTTGCACTTAAGCACAACTTCAATTTGATATTTAGCACCCTCGGCATAATCACCAAACATTGCTTTTTTAAAGGCAATACATGCTTCACTGTTATTTTCAAGACCTATGTAAGCATTCCCCATCTCGTAGAATATCCCTGCTTTCTCAGCATCTCCACCATTTTCAAATTCTTCAGCTCTTTTAAGGGTTTGCACTGCTAATTCGTATTGCTTATTAGAATTATAGATTTTCCCCAACTGAAAATATACCATTGGATTTTTTGATCCATATTCGACAGCACTTTTAAAACAAGTTTCAGCTTCAGCCATATTCTCAGTCTTGAGAGATGTAACAGCTTTATTAAAATAAAAGGTTCTGAGCACCAGCTCAGCCTGATCCGCCGTTTTAATATCATTATGAGCAAACCCAACCTCCATTGTTTTAATAAGTGAGGCTTTCATATTCAATTCGTCACCAAGATCTTTGTAAATTAATCCTTTGGCTAAATATGCTTTGGTCAGGTTAGGATTCAATTCAACAGCTTTATCCAGGTTTTTCAATGCTTCCTGCGGATTTTGTTTCATTAGTGAATTCCCCCGGACCATATAGAGTTGTGGAACAACTTTATTTACTTTCGCCAAAATACTACTGTTATTGTATTTATCAGCTATCTCTCCGGCTTTTTTAAATTTTTCAATAGCTTCTTCAATTTTTTTCTGTTTATACGATTCCATTGCAAGTTTATAATGCAATCCGGGCAACTGGGTCTCAGCAAGTACGCGGGTCTCTTCTGCTTCATCACCTACAGCATCACATATTTTGATGCATTTGTTAAATGCTTCAATTGCCCCCACGGGATTAGATTTTATTAACTGTGCTCCTTCATTATAGGCTGAAATTGCATCGTTCTTTGTCTGCGAAATTCCAGTAAAAGGTACTAAAATAAAAGCTGACACAATAATTAAAAATAGTTGTTTATACTTCCTCATAACAAATAATTTTATTAAACATATTTTATTTAAGAATGCAAATATATAAAAAAGATGTTTTAAACCTAATATTCAATAAATCAGTCTTAGTATTAATACACAAAAATTATTCCAGAATACAGGGATAATCTGTTTTTTCAAATGCAATTCTTTTGTTCTCTTTTGCCAGTTTAACCATTCCTTCTCTTTCATATATCCTGCTTAATCCTGCATATGCCAGAGCACTGTAAGTATCTCCCCGTGGGTTGAACTCAACAGCCATCTTAATACCTTTTTTATATAATTTTTCAGACACTTCGTAGTTATGATTAACGAGTTCTTCTATCATCCCATTAAAAATCAATTCCATCATTTGTGCAAAATTATCTGATTCTTTTTGCTGTTCAAGCATTGGTATTAGTTCAGCCGCTTTCTCATAATCATTAATAACAAGAAGATTAAAGATCAAATGAACAAGATAAAAAGTGTTATCCGGGTATAATTCATGCAGTTGCTCTACATAATTCAAAGCCATTTGAGGATTGCATTCGTAACTCAAATAAATATGATGTAAAAAGAATAGCCCCTCAGCTTTCATAAAAACTGAATTGTTTGCTATCCAATTAAGTTCCTTTAGCCCTTCACTCCGGCTACCTTTGTGAAGAAATATCAGCAAAGGTTTATAAGCCGGATGAGCTTCAGGATATGCTTCAATATAATAACTATAAAGACCCGTAAAAAACTTATATTCCTCAAAAGCATCTTTTAAATCAAAAGCTTTTACTACACGCTTATAGGAGTAAGGAATATATTTTATTACCTTAACAATCTGATCGTTGTCAGCATAATACATCATCTGCATTGCATGAGCCACAAGACTGAAGAAACTACCTTCAATATAATCATCCCTGCTTTTCATCACTTCATCAGATAACACGGCACTTTTTTTCATCTTTTGGATAAACTTATTTACTTCATCTGAACTATTTGGATTAAGAGGAGCATTTTGCCAATAAATATTTAGCCCCTCGAGAAATGGATTAACCGGATGGTTAGGAATTTCATTTTCAATTATCCTGAACAGGGAATCAGCTTTTTTAAATTCGTAGTTATACATACAGTCCAGTCCGTGCTCAATTCTTGCCAATATAACTTCGTCCCCGATAAGCTTGTCCTGTCCCACGGATACCGAGAAATAAACATAAGTTAGTATGAAAAAAAGTACAAACCTTCGCATATTAAATAAATTTTTTACAACTATTCAGTGACTTAAGTTTGGAATGCTAAAATGATAAAATGCTTAAAGCATAATAAGTATACGGATTTTGCGAACGAAGTGAAGCAATCTTTCATGACTTTTCGTAAAGCTTATGACAGTCCATTTATTTAACATTCTGGTTGTTTTTGGGAGTTTGCTTCGTCGCTTCGCTCCTCGCAAAATCCTTTTTCAACCAATAAAATCC